>JARBUQ010000215.1 GCA_029239545.1 Paenibacillus sp. | reverse complement strand
ATTCAACGCCAATATAGGAGGGTTATCTGATTATGAAACGAGTATTATCTGGTATTCAACCGAGCGGACAGCTTACGTTGGGCAATTACATCGGTGCACTGCGGAATTACGTCCTCCTCCAGGAGGAGCATCAGTGCTTCTTCATGGTTGTAGATCTGCATGCGATTACAGTGCCGCAGGACCCTGCAGCGCTGCGTGAGCAGACAGAATCTGTTACAGCCTTGTTCCTGGCTTCCGGGATTGATCCTGCCAAAGCAAGCATATTCCTGCAGTCTCATGTTCGTGCACATGCGGAGCTGGGCTGGTTGCTTACAACTTTGACTTATATGGGCGAACTGGAACGGATGACTCAATTCAAGGATAAATCAAGCGGCAAGGAATCGATCGGGGCTGGCTTGTTCACCTATCCTTCGCTTATGGCAGCAGACATTTTATTGTATGAAACGGAGCTCGTACCCGTAGGCGATGATCAGAAGCAGCATTTGGAGCTGACCAGAGATTTGGCCAACCGCTTCAATCAGCGCTTCGGGGAAACCTTCCGCGTTCCTGAGCCGTTCATCCCTAAGGTAGGCGCCAGAATTATGTCGCTGGATGATGCCTCCAAGAAGATGAGCAAGAGCAGTCCGAATGCTGGCAGCTATATTGCGATGCTGGATGAGCCGGATGTAATCCGCAAGAAGCTGAGCAGGGCTGTTACTGATTCCGGACGGGAAGTAAAGTTCGACCCTGCGAACAAACCAGAGATTACGAACCTGATGAGCATTTACGCCAGCTGCTCGAATTTAACAGTAGGTGAGATTGAAGCCAAATATGAAGGGCAAGGCTACGGTCCGTTCAAGAAGGATTTGGCCGAGCAGGTAGTGGCGACACTGGAGCCGATTCAGAGAAGGTATAAAGAAATCCGTACTTCTGGAGAATTGGAGTCTGTATTGCGTCAAGGAGCCGAGCAGGCGTCCGCTATTGCAGACGAGACGGTAAAGCGGGTGAAAGCACGGATGGGATTCGTGCTGCCAAGCTAGATGCTTCTGGAGAGAGGGAGGTTTGCTCTAAGCTAACCTCCCCGCTTCCGACGCAGCCGTGCGCTTAAGACAAAGCCGTAGCCCATAAAACCTATAGCTGCTAGCATACATAAAATAGCGCCCGCAATGCTGCGGTAAGCAATAGACAAGCTCACTCCACATAATAAGGCCACACTCACTACCGCGAATAACAGTGCCAATGTTCGATTCATCGTAATCACCTCCAACTAATTGTTGAATGGAACGTAGATTAACCCCAGAATTTAGAAACCCCAATATGCATATTCCACAATCTCTCGTATCATACTAAGCTTGCAAGCTTGCAAATGCAACTCACATCCATTACGTAGATTGAAAGGAGTGCTTATTATTATGGCAAGTAGCAACTCTCTGGTAGTTCCACAAGCAAGCCAAGCAATTGAGCAAATGAAGTATGAGATCGCGCAAGAATTGGGGATTCAAATTCCTCAAGACGGGTATTATGGTGACATGACAAGCCGCGACACTGGTTCAATCGGCGGTTACATCACCAAGAGATTGGTGCAGATCGCTCAACAATCGTTATCTGGCGGCTCACGCTAACTTCTTAATCCAATAACATGCATGATAGAAGCTCAAGGGATCTCTCCCTTGAGCTTTCATATATTTAAGCATAATTATTAAGCACAAAACAGCTCCTGCCCTGGAATCAGAGCAAGGAGCCTCAATCACAGACAATTTAGTAAGCATCCATCTTCAGTCTCTTCTCCAAGCGATCCTCGTTCAACCATCCTACATAAGAATCCATTGTATTATATTGTTTATCCATTAACAATACTGCTACGAACGGATACTGCTTCCGGTGGCGATAACGCACATCTACCCACCTAACCTCGTAGCCCCAGGAATGCTCCTTGATCTCAGCGCAAGCATACGAGGTGAAGTATAGGAACGCTGCAACATCAGCGTGTGTCCTGGAGGCAGTAATCGCAGGATGTGACTCGCATTCTACTTCGTCGATCCAGCGCAATCGGTTGTTCTTATATTCACCAAGTGTGTAACGACCATTGCCCATCGTCTTCACCACATTCCAAGCGTACAGATGGATCGTTGGGATGATCAAATATTTGTGCTCGGGATCAAAGGAGCTGTCTTGCAATTTCACATTATGGATGGTGACCCAGTGCGCAATAGTTCGCCATACATAATAAAAGGCCAGGAGAATGTACAGAGTTGGGAATACGATCTCCGGAGGGGCCAATCGAACCGACCAGAGGAATATCGCTATGACATGGCCAGCGAACAGAACAGGGTCAAAGATGTGAATAATATTCCAGGAAATCCACTTCTCTGTGAACGGTCTAAAAGCTTGCGTGCCATAAGCGTTGAACAAATCAGTGAAAACGTGAAACGCAACCGCTATAAAAGCCCACAAAGCTATATGAGAGATGGAAGCCCCTCGGAAAACAAAGGATACAACAAGCGTAATTAACGCGGTCCAGATCGCAATAGCAGGCAAGGAATGTGATTTTCCGCGGTGATTGCGGATGTATGAGGCGTTGCCTCTGAAGCGAAGCAGGCCATCAGAATCGGGTATTTGTGATCCAATTACCGTAGTAATCAGGACGGCGGTTGCGGTTACAGAGTCGGCAGCAACAACAGGATCGACATAGGCTAAGCCTGCCAAACCCAATCCAACGACTAAATGAGTACCAGTGTCCAAAAAAAGTCTCCTCCTTACAAGTCTGAACCAAATGGTGGTACTATTATTGTATCATGTTCTTTCTGAAAAAATAAATGCAACGAGGTGAAGGCAGTTGTACAAAGTTTTTGTAGAGTATAAAGTGTACCCGGAATTTCAAGAAGCATACATAGCTTTTATGAGCACCATGCAGGTGCAGCATCCCGAGCTTGAGCTTCTCGAAGCGACCGATCAGGAAGCCCTGTACGTTGAAATTTGGCCGTTTGCGGAAGAGAAAGATTTTAATACTTTTAAACAGGAACGCAAGGAATTGAATCACTCGCAATGGTCCATTATACTTCCGTGGATCGTTGGAGGTTCTGGGAAAATGAACATATGGAGGTTTCACAGAAAATAATAGGCTATGATTTGATGGCATAGGATTAGCACAGGTGAATTCTGATAAATGGCTAACTCATTAGAAGTTGTGATAAGATAGTCCATTATTTTCGGTGTATAAGTCCATGGTTTCTTCTGTTTCAGGCATGTAATCTTACAATAGGGATTCAACCTGATACTTAGCAACGCGTGCAGGAAGCACGCGTTGCGAAAAGGAGGAGAGCGGATGATTAGAAGAAGCATTCTGTGGAGTCATATTGTCAAGTATAAAGCTTCTTATATTTTTGGTTTTGCATTATTGTCCATTTCTTGTTTGCTGCAGCTAGTCATTCCTAACCTATTGGGGCGATTTACAGATCAATTGGAGGCGTCGGAGCTCACTTATTCCGGAGCGGTCGAGATTGCCTTATGGATGATGGCGGCAGGCTTCGGCGTCGCTTTGTTCCGTTCTTCATCACGGATTTACTTGTTTCGTTTGTCGCGTGTATTGGACAGAGTAATCCGGGATAATTTATTTCGACATTGGGAGACATTATCGGCTCAGTATTTCAAGAACAAGCGAATTGGAGATTTGATGTCACATGCCATTAGTGACGTCAGCGTCATTCGCGAGGTAACGATGCAGGGGATATTCAATACATTGGAGGCTGCCTTTCTGATCACGATCACGGTTATAGCGATGGTAACGACTGTCGATCCTACCTTGACGTTGATCACGATGCTGCCGCTTCCTTTGCTCAGTCTATTGGCCTATCGGTTCAACAAGCGGATTCAAAAAGAGTCAACAGAGGTCCAAGAGACCATTGGCGATCTGACGAGCCGGGTTCAGGAGTTTGTGGCCGGAATCAGAGTGGTCAAGGCGTTCGTGCAGGAGAAGGAGCAGATCCATCTGTTCCACGAGGATAACAGCAATGCTGTGAAGATGAACCGCAAGCTGGTCAAAACCAACTCCTTATTCGGTGCTTCCAGCTCTGCTGTTGTGGGGTTCAGCTTTCTTATCTCCGTAGTGTTTGGAGGTATCCTGGTACTGAAGCGAGTCATCACACTTGGGGAATTTGTTGCTTTCAACACCTACTTGTCGCTTTTAATGGGGCCGATTGAAAACTTGGGAAAAGTAGTCAACACGATGCAGCGTGGCAGAGCTTCAGAGAAAAGAATTCTGGAAATTCTGAACACACAGCCTGACGTGGCCGATGACAAGCAAGCAGATATGAGCATTGAAAAGCTTGAGGGGAGCATCCAGATTCGCGATTTATCGTTTCGTTATCCGGAGGCGCATGCGTATTCACTCCGCAATATATCATTAGACGTGCCCAAAGGCAGCAGTCTTGCGATAGTGGGCAGAGTGGGAAGCGGGAAGAGCACGCTCATTAATTTGCTTGTTCGATTATATAATCCGCCGGTAGGTTCTGTTTTTATCGATGGCAAGGACATTCATGAGATTCCTCTTAAAGTATTGCGCAAAGAGATCGGGATGGTGCCGCAGGATCAATTCCTGTTCTCCTCGACTATTCGGGATAATATCAGCTTTGATCCCAAGCCCTATAAGGACGAAGAGGTTGAGGAAGCAGCCAAGGTAGCCCAGGTCTATGACAATATAGTGGAGTTTCCGAACCAGTTCCAGACTGCGCTCGGTGAGCGGGGGATATCCTTGTCTGGAGGGCAGCGCCAACGGGTAAGCATCGCTCGGGCGATTATTAAGAAGCCGGCGGTCCTTATCTTCGACGACAGCTTGTCGGCTGTTGATACCGAGACGGAGGATCGGATTCTGGCAGGTTTGAATCAAATCATGCATGACCGCACTACCATTATCATTGGTCATCGAATCTCTTCTGTGAAGGCCGCCGATCAAATCATTGTGATGGAAGAAGGAGAGATTGCGGAACGTGGAACCCACAGTTCTCTTCTTAAGCTGAACGGCCTATATGCGGATATGTATCAGAAGCAGCTTCTGGATGAGGCCGCAGAGCATGAGTTCGTTGAACCGAAGCCGAAGCCGCCCGGAACGGACAAGAAAACGATACCGGGGGGGAAAGTCGGTTGAGTATACATTCGGAGAAACAGTTAGTTCATGTAAAAGATTCACAGCTTATGCGCAAAATGCTTTCCTATGTGAAACCGCATTGGAAAATGGTCACGCTCTGCATTATTATGGCTTTTCTTATTGTAGTAACGGATTTAGCAAGACCGTACCTGATGAAAGTTGCAATTGATGATCATATCAACGGGATTCATCGACCGATGATCTCAGTGCCAGCAGAACAATCAGCGTTGCTTGAAGATCAAGGGAAGCCCTTCGAGGTGGACCATCAAGCCTATGTGAGGCTGCCGGCGGGCAGTAAGCTTGAACAGCTTCCAGCAGGGACCGAGGCTGTACAGATCATCGAGATTAAAGGAGAGCCTTACTTAATAAGGGGAGGCTGGCTGCAGGAGCAGGCAATAAGCTCCGCAAGTGTTGTTGAAGCAGATGGGAAGCTGACTGTACTGGCCGATCAGATTCAATATCCGGCTGAAATACTAAGCAGCGATACGATCGATGAGTTTCATCAAAGGGATTTCAGAGGTTTTATCTTATTAGGTGTTTTGTTTTTGGCCGCTGTAATAATCGGTTCTGTTCTGAACTATTTGCAGACCAATCTACTGCAATATACCGGTCAGCATATTATTTATCGAATTCGCCAACAGCTCTTCGTTCATTTAAGCAAGATGTCCTCCTCATATTTTGACCGCAATCCGGTAGGACGGCTAGTTGTTCGTGTAACCCAGGATACAGAATCCTTGAATCAGTTATATTCACAAGTGGTTGTAAACCTGGTGAAGGATGTCATTATTCTGATCGGTGTTCTTGCCATTATGTTTCAAATGAATGTTCGATTGGCTCTGCTTATGCTAGTCGTCATGCCTCTGTTATTCGGAATGACGTTCTGGTACCGCATGGTCGTCCGGGAAGCCCAGCGCACGATGCGTCTCTTGCTCGCTCGTCTGAATTCTTTTCTGGCTGAGAACTTATCCGGCATTCGAATTACCCAAATGTTCATCAGAGAACAGAAGCAATGGGAGCAATTCGATGATCTGAATACACTGCACTACAAAGCGGGAATGCGCAGCACCGTTATTAACTCGGTGTTTCAGCCTGCTATCGGCTTTCTCGGGAATCTTGCGATCGCTCTGCTAATCTGGTATGGCGGAGCCAGCGTACTTGAAGGCACTATTACATTCGGGATTGTGTATGCTTTTACGCATTATGCAAGGCAATTCTTCAATCCGTTAATGAGCTTGGCGGAGAAGTACAATCAGATCCAGACGGCAATGGTAGGAGCGGAGCGGATATTCGACATGCTTGGTGAGGAGCCTGCAATTGTCGACCATGTGAAGACACAATCCCTGCCAAGTGTTGTCCGAGGGGAGATTGTATTCGAGAACGTCTGGTTCGCTTACAATGGGGAAGACTGGGTGCTTAGAGACGTTAGTTTTCGTATCGAACCAGGTCAGACCATCGCTTTTGTAGGCGCAACCGGGGCGGGTAAGAGCTCGATCATACAACTGATTAACCGTTTCTATGATATTCAGAAGGGCAGCATTAAGCTGGATGGAGTCGATATAAGATTGATTCCGCTTGAGCAGCTTCGACGTACGGTCAGCATCGTACAGCAGGATGTATTCTTGTTCACTGGGGATATTGCTTCCAACATTCGTCTCAATGAAACCAGTATTACCGATGAGCAGGTGAAGGAAGCAGCGAGGATGGTCAATATGACCTCTTTCATCGAGAAGCAGCCCCAGGGATATGCTACTCTGCTCGGTGAGCGAGGCGTGAACCTGTCTCTTGGACAGCGTCAGCTGTTATCCTTCGCGCGAGCTATCGTGTTCCGGCCGCAAATTCTGATCCTCGATGAAGCCACATCCAACATCGACACAGAGACAGAGCTTGTCGTACAGGATGCACTCAAGACAATCTCTAAGAATCGGACGACGCTAATTGTCGCCCATCGATTATCAACGATCCAGCATGCTGATCAGATCATTGTCATGCACAAGGGCAAAGTTCGGGAAATGGGCAACCATTACCAACTGCTCGCCCATAAAGGCTACTATTATCGATTGTTCGAGCTGCAGTATAAGGATCAACGTCAAATGGTCGAACAAAACAAGGGATCGGCCATATGACGTACGTCAAATGGTCGAACAAAACAAAGGATCGGCCATTTGACGCGCGTCAATTGACCGACCAAGAATAAGGTCTGTCATTTGACGTGCTTCAATATTCTTAACCAATGAAAAACCATGCAGGCTCCTTCTGTCCGCAGACAGAAGGAATCAGCATGGTTTTTCATTTAAGCGACATGACGAATCCAGCTCACCAGATTAATGATCATCAGTATAATCATGCCGGCTGCAAATGCTACGATTGCTGGGAAAAGTCCAACTATACTGGCT
>JARBUQ010000214.1 GCA_029239545.1 Paenibacillus sp. | reverse complement strand
TAAGCGAGGAGCTGGCTGAGCAGTTATTTCATTCCGGGAATGTGACAGGTCTGCAAGTAGAAATAGGTGGAGAAGCTTTTGTCATTGCAGGAGTATTCGCAAAAGCAGCGAGCGTTCTAACATCAATGGCTGACGATAATGTACCGGATCTGTTCATGCCTGTAACAACATGGTTGGACCAACATCCTGAAGGTAAGATCACTACAATGGAACTGGCTGTCATTCAGGATAATAATCATGATTTCGCTATCTCAGAGAGGTTAACAGCGGCGTTCATCGCAGCAGGTAAAGATCCGCCGACTCGTTACGTAATAACGAATTTCTCGAAGGAATATGAAATGGCAAACAGCAAGTCCCACATGCTGGAAATAGTGATGGGTATTGCTTGCATGTGGATTGTTGTGCGTGTTGCATGGAGATGTTTACGTACAGCTGTCCTACTCTTCACTCAGGACCTGCAGCTGAATGAACCGTTGGATATATGGAGACAGAATTGGCGCATTATCGCTCCTCAATTTCTTGGCTTGCTGGTATCCTGTGGTGTATTAGCTTGGATGGCGAGCAGGATGAGCCAACCGTTCTACGTTGATCCGGAATGGATTCCGCAGCGGCTCATAGATCTGTCTTTTTACAAAGCTAGAGTAGAGGAGTATTGGCAAGAAAAACAGACCATGCTTGGATACATCCCTTCACAGGTCGAGCTGTACAAGGATCGGTTGAATTTGCTAATGACCGTTATCCATATCGGTCTATTCACTTTAGTGGGGGTTATATGCAGCTGGTTGCTAGCTGATCTTGCTGGGATAGATTATCTAATAAATTGGCATATTGTTGGATTAATACTAGTATTTCTCGTCTATCATAAATGGTTCGCTAGGAGGAACAATTCATTATGATTCGATCTATCGTCGTGTCTAGAAGAACTATAGCAGGTTGCCTGATCCTGCTCTTGTTGGTGTTAACGTCTTGCCGTGCAGAAGAAACGAGCAAGCCTGTAATTGAAGCAACAGCTAAACACGAAACGGCTCAGCCAGGGAGGTTGGATAACGAAGAAACACCTGATCCGGTTATAGATGTGAACAAGCCGCTCGATAACGAAACGAAGAAAACCATCACACTTTCCGTGCTGAGCTCCAGCCGATTCCTTGAGCTGGCCAAAGCCAAATTCGAAAGCCAGCATCCCAATCTGACGATCGAAATAAAGGAATACAAAGCAGCACCCAGACCAACAGGGAATTCCATTCAGGTCGAAGAGATTGACCCAAAGGATCTGGCTAAATATACAGCGAGTTTGAATACACAATTATTAAGTGGAAAAGCGAGCGATTTGATCGTAACCGAGCATTTGCCCTACCAGAAATATGTAGACAAGAAGCTGTTAGTAAACATTCGCGAGCTTTTGATGTCCGATCAAGGGATAGACCGGAATCAATATTACAGCAATGTGTTTGAAGCGATGAATTACAAGGGCGGCTGGTACAGCTTGCCGGTTAAGATAGGGCTGCAGCTGTTAATCGGGAATCGAGCTATGATTGGGGACACTGCTCTTAGCGATGATAGCTGGACCTGGCAGGATTTCATACAAGCGAGTCAAGCCATGTTGAAGGGTCAACAAAAAGGTACTCAGACCCCATATGTTCTGACTAATGTGACTCCGACGACTCTCTTAGAGTTATTTATTAGCAGCAGCTATGCTTCCTATGTGGACGCTGAGAAGAAAGAAGCCCGATTCGACAGTAAATCGTTCATCGAGCTGCTCAACACCACCAAATCGATGTTCGATTCGAAGCTGGTTACAACAGATCATAATCCCTACTATACGAATATGTTCGAAATGCTTAATTTGAACCAGTACGAGGATATGATTTATGTCCATCAAATGATGTATGACGGCAATTCTGCGTATTATCATGTCCCGAATGGAAGCGAGCTCCAGGGTACAGCATTTTCTTCCGATCTGCCTGTAGCAATTAACAGCAAGTCCAAGAACATTGCGGAGGCATGGGCATTCCTTAAGCTGCTGTTATCCGAAGAGCTGCAAACGACCAAAGAGCTAGGCGGCTTTGCCGTGAATAAGCTGGCGGGTGCTGCAAGAATGGAGCAATTGCTCAAGCAGAATGACAGCGGCAAGCCAAGGCTTTCCCTAAGAATGGAGGGTGGCAAGGATTACACTACACAACCTGTCAAGCAAGCAGACATTGATTTAATCACAAAGTTCCTGGAAGGGGTAGGGTATTATGCTGAGAAGGACTTAGCCGTGCTGAATATTGTCACCACTCAAGCAGCGGCTTTTTTCAATGGACAAAAAACAGCAGAGGAGACTGCCAAAGGAATTCAAGGAAAGGTTCATACTTATTTGAATGAATAATCAGATCCAGCCTACTTGTAGCCATCAGATTAACCTCCCGGCGACCCATAGTGCAAAAACTTCGGCCATAAAGGTAAATCCTTTTGCAAGCCAATCTACTACTATTAGGTTAGAAATTAACTTATCTTGTTGAAAAGGAAGGCTGAACACAATGGAAAAAATTCGTATTGGCATTATTGGCTGCGGGGGAATGGCAGGGTCGCATTTCAAAGGGTATGAAGCTTTGCTGGATCAAATGAAAGTAACGGCTGTCTGCGATATCGTACCAGAGAGAGCTCAAAAAGCAGCTGAGCAACTGGGCATTACTAAAGCAGTAACAGACTATCATGATCTGTTGGACGATGTAGATGCAGTGTTGATCGTGCTTCCGCATGACTTGCATTACGAAGTAGGGATTGCCTGTTTGAAGGCTGGCAAGCATGTGCTGATGGAGAAGCCAATTGCTAACTCCGAGGCTGAAGTTCTGGACCTGATCAAGACCTCTGAGGAGGTTGGCAAAATATTGATGACAGCTTATCCAGTTCGTTTCTGGCCGTTTTTATCAGCGCATAGGCTGGGCGGCGGACAATTTTTCAGCCACGGCTGTCATTACATCGATATTATGATGTGGATTCTAGGTCGTCCACTATGGGGAACCCATATGGGTACGAATCGTGGAACTCCATGGATGGAGAAGGAAGGGACGAGCAATGTATCCCTGGAATTCGAGAGTGGAGCGCTTGGTTATCACTTCGGTACTTGGGGTGCACGAGGTACAAGACTCGGATACAGCATTCATGCCCATTGCACCAAAGGGATGCTGGAAGCTCATATCAGCGGCGGCAAACTTTATGCACACACAGAGATGGTTCGGGAGAAATCCAATCTGGATACCAGCTCGACTACCGAAGTGCTGCTAGAGGTTCCGCTCGATGGGAAAAACACCCACTACGAAATTCAGCATTTCCTGGATTGTATCCGTTCCGGTTCCGTGCCGCTTACAGATGGTCCATCCAGTCTTCAAGGCCTAAGAGTGATCTGGCGTTTGTATGAAGCAGAGAAGAACCATGTAGTGGCTGATCTTAGCGGACTTGGCTTAGAGGATGATTGGAAAGCGGTTATTCCTGGAATTAGTTAATGAGGTTAACAAAAAGCAGCGTCATTAATATGGACGCTGCCTTTTACTTTTTAGGTTTCCTTGGAGGCTTCCGCTTCAGCAGCCCACTGCTTGAGCTTGCGGTCGGCAGGCAGCAGGATGGCTAGCAGTCCGATGAGCGGCAGGAAGGACACCAGCTTAATTACGAATAGAATGCTAGTAGTATCTGCCAATGCGCCAAGCGCTGCTGCCCCCAGTCCGCCTGCTCCAAAAGCTAACCCATAGAAGAGACCGGATACTGTTCCGATATTCCCTGGCAGCAGTTCCTGAGCGTAGACGACGTTAACCGAGCCGCTGGACATCATTATGAACCCAATCATAACGCAGAAAATAATGCTGAATGTAAAATTAACATAGGGCAACAGGACGGCGAAGGGAAGAGCACCTAATATCGAGAACCAGATTACATTGCGGCGACCCCAACGATCCGCTAATTGCCCTCCAAAGAAGGTGCCAACCGCGCCGGCAGCCAAAAAGGCGAACACGCATATTTGGGCAGCTTGAACAGACAGCTGAAACTTTTCAATCAAATAAAATGAGTAAAAGCTTGTGATCCCGGCCAAATAAGCCATCTTGGACGTAAGAATCATCATGAGAATGGAGATCGCAGCCGTTATTTTGCCGCGGTTGACCTTAGGTATTCCTGAGGACTGCGAGCGCTGTTTGCGAATTTTGACGTCGGCTTTAAGTCGGCTTCGGTACCAACGAGCGGTGAACATCTGGATACTAATCGCAATCAAGCCTAATATAGAGAACCACAGAATGCCCGGCTGTCCCAACGGTACGAAGATGAGGGCAGTCATAACAGGGGCGAGCGCTTGTCCTGCGTTACCCCCGACTTGGAATATCCCCTGCGCCAATCCTCTTCGGGTCCCGGCTGCCAGGTAAGCTACCTTGGCCGATTCAGGATGAAAGACAGACGAGCCAACACCGACGAGGACAACGGAGCCCAGCATAGTCCAGAATCCGGTTGCGAAGGCCAATCCCAGCACTCCTAGCAGAGAGGCAGCAGCACCCAGAGGAAGCAGATTTGGCTGGGGCTTTCGGTCGCTGTATAAACCAATGGCCGGCTGAAGTACAGATGCGGTTACATTCAGAGCAAGCGCGATCAAGCCAAGCTGTGTGTAAGATAATGATAAGGAATCTTTGATAATAGGAAATATGGCCGTTACGATGGACTGTATCGTATCATTGAGCAGATGAACGATGCTGACAGCAATCAGAATACTGAAAACCGTCCCGTTATGCTTAAGCTCTGTGTGACTTGCCGCCGCTGTATTTTTGGCACTCATCCTAACCTTCCTCCAATCCGTTGATTTAGTATTTTTGAAAGTATAGCATATAATTGAAACAACTTTAATGAATGGAAGAAAAAAAGGATTCAATATTTGAGTAATCTTATGAGGTTGAAGTAAGGAGGGAGGATGAAGCATGGACTTATCAACGATTAAAGCCTATATTCCTGAGCTTCAGAAATGCTCGCGTGTTGCTCAAGTGTTCAAAGGGTTCTCCTATGACGGCAAATACTTCTTATATGAAGATGGGGGAGAACAGCCAAGGTATGTGCTGCGTACTTCCAGACTAAGCCAACTTGAGCAGAAACGATTGGAATACGAAATGGTCAGCCATGTGTATGGCTTGGGAGTGCGGACATCGGAGCCTGTAGCTTTTGGCAGCATAGATGCCTTGGATATTTGTTATATGGTATTGGGTTACGTGAAAGGCGAGGATGCAGCGGACTGTTTGCCTTCATTAACGGACTCAGAACAGGTTCAGGTTGGGATCCAGGCAGGCCGGGAGCTAAAATTGATGCATGAGCTTGCTGCACCTCCTATGGATAGCTGGCATGATCGGCGGTTGTTCAAGCATAATCGTTATTTGGAGAAATATCGGGAGTGTGGAATTAAACTGAAGGACGAAGCTATCATTCTGGCATTTATCGAGGACAATAAGGGACTCATGAAAGACCGCCCCAATCGGTTCCAGCATGATGATTTTCATCCGAGCAATCTGATCGTCCATAATCGCCAGTACGCCGGAGTTATTGATTTCAATCGTTTCGATTGGGGCGATCCTTATCATGATTTTCTCAAAATCGCTTATTTCAGTCGGGAAGTCAGCATCCCATTCTGCAGGGGGCAAATACAGGGATACTTCAATGGGGATGTGCCGGAATCATTCTGGAGCCTATATGCTTTGTACTCAGCGATTATCATATTCCCCTCTATTACGTGGACGCTGCAGGTCGTACCAGAGCAAATAGAGTCCATGCTCGCTCGTATTCAAGTTGTACTGGATGATCACCATAATTTCAATACAGTCATACCAGGCTGGTATAAGTGAACGCGCCAGACGCACTAGACCAGCGGAATTTTTAGGAACCACTCTTTTACTTCATCTTTAAACAGCCTCGCCGCTCTTCTTAGCTCCCTTTCCTTATGCTGGATTATTCCATGGGTTAGCTTAATCTCACCCGGGAAGGGGAGCAAATGCAGGGAACCCTCCGCCAGCTCAGCTCGCACATTCACCTCAGGAATCAGTGCTATGCCCATTCCCAGCTTGACGGTTTGTTTGACCAGCTCAACGCTTGGGAATTCCATATGCTCCATCGGTTTCAATCCAATCGAACGCAGAACCTCCTGAGCTCGTACATAATACATACAACGTTGACTAAAATGGATAACCTGTGTCGCTTCAAGCACCTCAAATCCCTGCTCAGCCACCTGCTCGCTCATTTCACAGGAAGCAATGAATACAAGTCTTTCTTCTATTAAAGGGGTGAAGATAAGCTCATCATGCTTCGGGTCCTGTGCGACGATTGCGAGATCCATGCGATGGCGGGTTACATGCTCCACAGCATCTGCAAGAAAGCCGGTAGTTAGCCGAAGCTGTACGGCAGGGTTCTGCTTCAGGAATCGCGATAGAAACCCGGACATCCGGGACACGCAGAACGACTCCAGTGCAAACAGGTGAAGGATGCCGCCAGGCTGCTCAGCTTTGGACATGGCTTCCTCTAAAGATTCACCTAATCGGAGGAATTGGTAAGCGTAGGTCGACATTTCAATGCCGGCTTCTGTTGCTTCAACCCCTCGGGGAAGGCGATGAAACAGTTTTTTACCGCTTACCTGCTCCAATTGTTGAATTTGCGAAGTAATGGTCGACTGCACATAACCGAGCTTTTCCGCTGCCCGACTAAAACTTCTCTCCTCGAGAACAGCTATGAAGGTTTTTATAAGCTTACCGTCTAATTGATCTAGCATTCGTAAAATCACCCCTGATCTATCGGTTTATCGAATATCAGATATCGAAGACATTCGTTATTCAGATTGATATTCTGATGATACTATGTTTCTTAATAGAAGGAAAGGGGAGATTATACATGTTATTGAAACGATTATTCCAAGCTCTGATCCCTGCTGGGGGAGCATTTACAGCCATTTATCTCGTACAACTGACCGGTGATTGGTTGACAATTGCCACATTGATGGCTCCCATGGGCGCCACTTGCATTCTCGTTTTTACATTGCCCCACAGTCCATTAGCCAAACCGAAAAGTGTATTGGGAGGACATCTGATCAGTACATTTATTGGACTTGTCATTTCACACACCGTCGGTAATCATTCATGGAGCTTAGCACTTGGGGTTGGGCTTGCCCTGCTTGCCATGAAGCTGACGAATACGATCCACCCACCTGCTGGCGCTGATCCGTTAGTTGTAATTCTGTCTGGAGTTTCATGGGATTTTCTTCTTGCTCCGGTAATGATTAGCGGGATCTTAATTGTTCTAACTGCGATCGGATATAATCGAATAATGAACCGTTTTTTGTGATTGACTTCATGACAGGATCGGTGGTATGATTGTAAAAATTTACCCTTGATTCGAAGCTTGTGCTTAAAAATGACATTTGCTTCACAAATTCTGAAGGAGGATATTGACGTGGCTTATTATTATGTGGAACCATCCCGGACGTTCAGCGAGTTTTTATTGCTGCCCAACTTGACTACCAAAGACTGTAGTCCTTCCAATGTAAGCTTGAAGACGCCTATTACGAAGTTTAGCCAAGGGGAGAAACCTGAGATTTCTCTCAATATTCCTTTTGCCTCCGCTGTGATGCAGTCCGTATCCGATGATAATATGGCTGTTGCTCTGGCGCGAACGGGAGGAATTTCGTTTATATTCGGTTCTCAAGCGGTGAAGGATCAAGCCGCCATGGTGCGCAAGGTCAAAGGCTACAAGGCGGGCTTTGTCGTGAGCCGCTCGAATCTGACCCCTCTGCATACGCTTCAGGACGTTTTGCTGTTGAAGGAGAAGACAGGACATGCTACAGTAGCGATTACGGATGATGGAACTCCTAAGGGCAAGCTGCTAGGAATCGTTACCAGTCGGGATTACAGAACGAGTCGAGATTCGATGGACAAGCTGGTTCAGGATTTCATGACACCTTTCTCCTCGCTCAAATACGGCAAGTCCGGCATTACTTTATCCGAAGCAAATGATCTGATTTGGGAGTACAAGCTGAATTGTTTGCCGATCGTGGATGATAATTATAACCTGGACTATTTGGTTTTCCGCAAGGACTATGATGCCCACAAGGAAAATCCGCTAGAGCTGCTCGACAGCAACAAAAGCTACATCGTTGCTGCAGGTATTAATACGAAGGACTACAAAGAAAGAGTCGCTGCTCTCGTTGATGCAGGAGTGGATATTCTCGTTATTGACTCTTCGGATGGATATACCGAGTGGCAGAGAGAGACGGTTCAATACGTCAAAGAAAATTATAATGTCAAGATCGGAGCAGGGAATGTTGTCGATCGCGAGGGCTTCCTTTATCTTGTTGAATCAGGTGCGGACTTCGTAAAGGTAGGAATTGGCGGAGGTTCGATCTGTATTACACGGGAACAGAAGGGAATCGGACGAGGACAAGCTTCGGCTCTAATAGAGGTCGCGGAAGCCAGAGATGAATATTTCAAGAAGACTGGTGTTTACATTCCTATTTGCTCGGACGGCGGGATTGTACATGACTACCATATGACGCTGGCTTTGGCTATGGGGGCAGATTTCATTATGCTGGGTCGGTATTTTGCCCGTTTTGATGAAAGTCCTACGAAGAAGCTGAAGGTCGGCAACAATTTCGTTAAGGAATATTGGGGAGAAGGCTCCAACCGTGCGCGCAACTGGGAGCGTTATGACACAGGCGGGAAGCATGGTCTGGTGTTCGAAGAAGGAGTAGACTCTTACGTTCCTTATGCAGGAAGCCTCCGCGAGAACATGGATAAGACAATTATCAAAATCAAATCGACGTTGTGCAACTGTGGGGCTAAGACGATTGAGGAGCTGCAGAGCAAGGCAAGAATTACACTTGTATCGGCAACCAGTCTTGTTGAGGGCGGCGCACATGATGTCATTCTAAAAGAAAGCAGCTTATCCGAGGATTAAGATGGCCAAAGCTGATAATATGCTTTCCGTGTTATGGCTGCTGAAGTCGGGCCGGCGGAGGACCGCCAAGGAGCTGGCTGAAGCGTTGGAGATGAACATTCGGACGGTGTATCGGTATATTGATGCGTTATGCGCAAGCGGTGTGCCGATCATCTCTGATTCAGGCCATAATGGCGGTTACAGCTTGCTGCATACGTTCAAAGAGGCCCCACTGGTTTTCGACGCAAGAGAGCAAAAGGCACTTGTTCACGCTGCTCTATTCGCTCAAGAGGCAGGTTATCCGTTCGGAGAAGACTTGGACCGCGCAGTATCCAAGCTTAAGATGTATACGAATGAAGATCAGCTGGAAGCGATTAATCGCCATACAAGAGGATTCGATGTAATTCATGTACCGGCAGACGACAGAATGATTGCTTTTCTTCAAGAGCTGGAACAGTCCGTCGCCGATGGACATACTCTCTCTATGGAGTACCAGAAGGGATATGACTCGGTCTCGCAGACCCGCAGTATTAATCCATATGGGCTGGTGTACTGGAAGGGCAAATGGTACATTGTCGCTTATTGTCACCTTCGTACTGAGATTCGCAGCTTCCGGGTCGATCGCATACACGGACTGAGCCGAATCGGCGATACTTTCCAAGCTCCGGAGGACTTCTCGGCGCGGGATTTCTTCTTGAAATTCCTTCTTCCGGATGTGAGTGATAAGGAGCAGTTGATTTCCGTTCGTATCCAGGGGAAGTTACACGCTATCCAGGATTTGTGCAGTCATTGGTTATTCGGACATGTTCTAGTGGAACGTTCAGATCATGAGGTTCATTTGAAGCTGGACGTACATGCGCTGGAGTCTGTGATCCCTCATTTCCTGCTTTCTTACGGCAGAGCTGTACAGATCCTCGAACCTTTATCGTTGAAGCAAAAAGTAGCCTCGATTGCCGCTGATATATTGCGTCATCATGAATTGTAAGGGAAGGCTTTATCGGGAATCCCGGCATATGTAAAATAGAAAGAAGCACTTCCTTTGAGGAAGTGCTTTATTGTGAACTTATTAGAAAATATAAGTTTCTGGGGAATCCAGAAGGGGATTTTGTGTTATATTGCAACGATGAACTGCAAAACCTGCAGCTAATTTCCCGGAATCTTGACGTAGGATCGAAATAGCTGCATTTTCTGCAGGTATTTTGGTGGAATTAAGCTCGATTGACGGAAACACGAAGAAATAAATGTAGGTTCTACAGCTAAAAGTCGAAAAGTGGGGTTTAGAGTAATATTAGATGTAGGTTTTACAGTTAGTATGTGACTTATGGGAACCTTTAAAAAATAAAATCAAAGGAACCCAAAGACAACCACGATCGGAGCCCACCTGCCTGCCCTCCCATGCACCTATCTGAACTCAATCGCCAAGGACCTGACCGATGAACTTCGAGGCCACTGAAAAAGTCCCTGTTTTAGTTAAAAAGGTAAAGCCCCCTCAAAATTTGAGGAGGCTTTACCTTTTTTCTTCCTGTATAATTA
>JARBUQ010000213.1 GCA_029239545.1 Paenibacillus sp. | reverse complement strand
TCAGGCTTCCATTTAGATTCTATAAGTAAGCGAATTGATATTTGGCATGCAGCTGTCCATACGAACATCGCGGAAAGACTAAAAGAAAAGTGGCCTTCATGGGAACTGCACGAACATTATGATCAATATGAAGGGCAATTTGAAAAATTGACTGGAAGACTGCAGTATCAAGCTGTGGACTGTGAAATATTGCTTTTGGAAATAAAGTCATTATTATTACGGGCTCCATTTGATCCACTAAATAATTTCTCTTCATTAATAAGAAGGCTGCAGCAAGAAGGTAAAGAGGTAGAAGTCAGTTCGTTTGCATTTATGCATGGGGAGTATAATTTGCCGATGAATACCCGTGAGGAGATCATTCAATACGCCATTTCAGTCCTGCAAAATAATGTGAAACAATTAGAGCGTTAAGACAACGCTGTGATGGTCAGGAAATGTATTTTTGATCCTTTTAGCTCTGCCAGCAGGCCTTCTTAGACAGGAAGGGCTGATTCTCATAGAAAAAGTGTAACTTAATCACCGCCACCGCCGCCGCCATCTCCGCATCCTCCATCGCTGCCTGCAGAACTGCTGTCCCCCGAAGAGTTGTGTGTAAAGCCACTATCTCCTCCGCTGTTGCTATGGCTTCTCTTGCGACCGCTCCCTGATTGAATGGACTTAGAGATGACCCCAATAACGACCATTACGATTATGACTACAGCTGCGATTTTCAATTGACATTCCTCCTTGGTAGGTTGGTTTCTTCCAGCATAACATGGGATTGTTAACGTCGTGTAAATAAAAATCAGAAAATTGTAAAAATTCAGGCAGGGTGAAACGGGGTAACGGTCTTGTTCTTGCCGGAACGCTTGGCGGCGTAGAGGAGAGCGTCCACATCCTCAAACAAGCTCTCCTTGGTGACTGTTCTGGAATAGCTTTTGAGTCCGATGCTTACAGTAACAGGTTTACCGCCCAACTCTTCATGAACGGTCTGAGAGATTTTCGTTCTGATCTTCTCGATCAAGGCGTACGCATTGTCGAATGTTTGCTCGAACAATAAGATGGTGAACTCTTCACCACCATAACGGGAGGCGATATCGATTGGAGAAATGTTGTCTTTGATTGTCTGAGAAACCCTTGTTAATATAATATCGCCCACTCTATGTCCATAAGTATCATTAATCGACTTGAAATAATCGATATCGATCAGGGCAAGATGGAAGGGGGCTCCTTTGTCGGCGTACTCTAGCGCTTTCTCATAAAATTCATGAAAAGAGATGTGGTTGAACAGGTTGGTCAGGGCATCCGTTTTGGAAAGCTTCGACATGATGGCATTTTCAATTATTAAATCCTGCTTCGCCGTCATCGTTGCTTCCAGGTCGTTCACGAGTTCACGACCGCTGATGATGATAATGCTGGCAACCAAGGTGCTAATAGCGAAAAAAATAGGAATGGAAATCAAATCAAAGGGGCTCATAAAGGCTCGGAACCAGTAATCCCATTGGTAAAGGGTGAAAAAACCGACAATTTGCAAAGCAGCTGTGAATAAAGTCAGATCAAGCCTGAAGAAGATGGCGGAGGAAACGATAGGTAGAAGCATAACTGCAGCTATGATCCGAATATCCATGTTCAAATGAATGATGACCATAGAGATAATCGTACCCGTTACAAATAAGCAAATGAAGGAATATTTTACGGCAACATACTGAATATGCTGGGCAAGCGCAACAACTCCGCTCATGAAGAGCGTTGGATAAATCAAAATGTTCAAATAAAATTCCCTGACACCCGTGGAATACGGCAGTAAAAGAAATGACAAGAGCTGCGCGGCGAAATGTACGGCGATCACAATCCAATAGGTTAACATAAACCATTTGATCCACTTGGATTGTCTATACATTTGGGCATAGGATGGGTTGGGGAAGTTTGTTATTTTCAATTCTTTCACCACGCTGACTTGTTCATATTGTACATATCGAAAAGCTCTGCATTTCTATCATGAATATCTGTATTGTAGCCATAACCTGCCTGTGTTGGCAAGTATCCTGGTCAGCTTAGCAAATTATAAGAAATCGCTCCACAAGACGCATGATAGAATAGAAAGGAAGCAATCGATATGAACTTGAACAGGGCTGTGTAACTTGTCGGTTATACCGAATTGAATGTAGGGGGCAGAAGATGGGTACAGGAGGATTATCAAGGGAACGGCTCGGTCGCATGCATGACGTTATGGCCGGTTTTGTGGAGCGCGGCGAATTGCCCGGAATCGTCACACTGGTCAGACGGAAAGGTGAAATATTTGTTGATGCAATCGGAATGAAAGCGTTTGGCGGCAGCGAACCGATGCTTCGAGATACGATCTTCCGCATCGCGTCGATGACGAAACCGATCACGGCGGTTGCAGCGATGATTCTGGTGGAAGAGTGCAAGCTGCGGCTGGACGAGCCCGTCGATCGGCTGCTTCCCGAGCTTGCCGACCGTAGGGTATTGAAGCGGATCGATGGCCATTTGGACGATACTGTGCCTGCGAACCGATCGATCACCTTGCGGGATCTGCTGACCTTCCGTATCGGAATAGGAGCAATTATGGCTCCTCCTGGCCGATTCCCGATCCAGAAGGCGATGGAGGACGCCGGGCTTGCGCCTGGGCCGAATCCTCCATTGGTAGCGCCAGACGAGTGGCTGAGGCGAATCGGAGCTTTGCCGCTCATTCATCAGCCTGGTGAGACGTGGATGTACCATACTGGCTCTGATATCCTGGGGGTGCTGATAGCACGTGCTTCTGGACAGACGTTAGACAGTTTTTTCCGCGAACGGATCTTCGATCCGCTCGGGATGAAAGATACGGGTTTTCACGTGCCAGCACATAAGCTGGAGAGGCTGCCACCCAGCTACATGACGAATCCGCAGAACGGTGAGCTCATAGTCCATGACAACCCGAGCGACAGCCAATGGGGCAGCCCACCCGTTTTCCCGTCTGGTGGTGGAGGACTCGTCTCCACTGTTGATGACTATATGGCTTTCTGCCAGATGATGCTGAACAAGGGCCGTTATGCTAGCGAACGCATCCTGTCACGGCTTTCGGTCGAGCTTATGACCATCGACCATCTGACACCTAAGCAGAGGGCGGAGGCCAGCGACTTTTTGGGTGATCATAGCAGCTGGGGATTCGGCGTTGGCATCACGACACGGCGTGATGATCTCGAAAAGGTTCCTGGGCGGTTTGGCTGGGACGGCGGTGTGGGCACGACCGGTTATTCGGACCCGAAGGAGGACATGATTGGCATTCTTATGACGCAGCGCCTAATGGAATCCCCTGATCCTCCCGGTGTTTTTCTCGATTTCTGGACTTCAGTCTATCAAGCGATTGATGACTGATGCACAGTGGGATTGGAGAAACGGCTAATCTATTCATACCGCAGAAGCTATCTCTACTTGGGCTGAGTTGAGTCTGTATAGGCCGTATCGTTTTTTGGGACATTCATGGTTCCCTTCAGTCTAAATTGCATCGGAGCATAACCGGTCCAGCGTCGAAACTGACGACTGAAGCTGCTGGCGCAAGAAAAACCGAGACTATCGCCAATTTCCTCCAGTGAGCTATCTGAGCGAAGGATTAATTCTTTCGCTTTTTTCATTTTCAACAGACTGAGGTAGCGGTGAGGCGGCAGTCCGTATACCTTTTGAAATAGGAGATTACATCGGTTGCGGCTTATAAAAAGCTGCCGCGCCACGCTCTCAATCGTTTCGGAGGTGAATACCGCTTCGTTTAACCGTTGTTCAATGGCATGCGCTAAGCTAAGCTCAGATACATTAGCTGCTCGTTGGGGCTTTTGAAGCGTGCTTGTCTTCATGACGCCAAGCAGCTCACCGATCATTCTGATTATGACGCCTTGAATCAGCAGCTTGTTTGCTGCGCTTAACTGAGCGGTTTCTGTATCTCCGTTCTTGATTGCTTTTACGCTCCAGCTATTCGGTATCAGCGCCTCCAGCTCATGCAGCAGTGGAAGCAGCTTGGAATCGGAAGGACTCAAATAAAAAAATATCGTTCGTGTCAAAATGTACAGTAAAGTAAGCGAAAGGAGTTTGCGGGTTAGTGATGGTGCTATGCATAACACCCGAGCTCAAGAACAACCAATCCCCTTTGTTAAAAGCGACCGAATGTCCATTGATCCACTCGATGGCGCAGCCATTCAAGCAATGGAGCAACTCAAATGAGGAATGATGATGCTTATGATAGGACCATTCGGCATCGACGTGGGCAAAATGGCAGCCATGAATGAATAATGTCCCATCCATTCCCGGAACGCTTAATTGATTATGTATCATCTGATTCTCCAGTGCAAAAGGTTAAGTTTCCTATTCTTTTCGTCATGGCCCGCTGGCATTCCTTCTGATACTCTAAATTAAATGATGAGGAATAGAGGAATAGGAGATCATCTCATGTTACATGCACTGCAGAAATCGGAAATCGAGTTTTATCACAAGAACCACTATTTGCATGCCAGAGGAGTCATAACTCAGGAAGTGCTGGAGCTGGGAAGAAGGATCAACTCTCGGTGGGTAGACGAACTGGTGGACGAATGGTATGAACAGGGACTTATTTCAGATAAAAGGACTGATCTTGATTTTCATAATCGTCTCGTTGTGCTGTGGAATGCAGCAGGAAAACCGAGATATTCGAGAAGTCCACGGCGTGATATTGTCAGTCCTCAGATGTATTCATTTTTGAGTCATCCGAAGTTGGTTAGTTTGGCTGCCGAGCTGCTTGAAACGGACGAGCTGTCCGTGCACGGGATTTTCAACTCCAGGCCAAAGCTGCCCGATCAAAAATGGACGGATACGCCGTGGCACCAAGACGCCCAATATTATCGCGATGCGGAGTATGTTCATGTTTTATCGATGTGGATTCCTCTACAAAAGGTGACCGAGCAAAACAGCTGCCTGCAGGTCGCACCGGGCTTCTTCACGGACAGACTGCTTGACGGGCATCGAGACGAGGAGTCAGGGTTTCTTGGTTTAGGCAAGGAGGATATTAGCCACTTGAAGGGACTGTCCATCGAGATGGAGCCGGGTGATGCCCTTTGCTTTACTCAGCTTCTGCCGCATCGTGCGGTACCGAATCTCTCTGAAGCCGTCCGCTGGTCGATGGACATTCGCTACGAGGCAACTGCAACTGCAACTGCATCCGGCAAAGCACAAGGATTTGTTGTGAGGAGCCTGACTGATCCAAGCTCGGTAGAGACATATGAGCAGTGGCTGACCAAATGGACGAATATTCCGCGAGGTGGCTACTAATTGGAAATAGCTAGCTTGACAGCGCTTGAGATAATTCCGTGCGGGTGCCTGACTTCCTAATGCAATAGGGCATCTTATAATCAAAATCTGCTTCTGATGAGGTGACAGGATGAAACTGAACAACCATCGTAATCTTTATAACGGTGATTCTTGTATTTTTTTCTACGAATCAAACATATGCAACCCGTATAAAGGTCCATTTACTGCTGAAGTGATCCACAATTATGTTGATCTGCTGGCAGACAGCGGGATCGACACGTTCTTGATCAACCCCAACACTCAGTTGGCTTGGTATCCAAGTAAAGCGATGCCCTATCTTCTTGCCAACTACAAGAGAGGGGATCGGGAATTTTTCCGAGGTCATGCAGAATGCGCAGGGCTACCAGACGCTGAAAAGGTAGAGGCTTACCTGGATCATTGTGTTAAGTTCTATAATCAGTACGTCGACCTGACCGATGCAGGCGTGGATTGGTTGGAAGAAACATCTAAGGCTTGCAGGAGAAGGGGGATCAGCCCCTGGATCTCTGTCCGGATGAATGATATGCATGGACATTTGAACATAGAGGGCAGTTTTTTTAACAGCGAGCTCTTGCGGGAGAAGAAAAATCGCCTTCAGCGCAGTACGTATTCGCCCTATGCCGTTCATCCGACCGCTCGGGGAGGCATTAATTATGAATTGCCCGAAGTCAGGGACTTCATGTTTAATGCCATTCGAGAGATGGTTGAGGATTACGACTTTGAGGGGTTGGAGCTCGATTGGCTGCGGCAGCCGATCTGCTGTGAACCGAATAGCTCGCAAGAGACGATCGACATGATGACGGAATGGTTCGTCAGTATTCGAGCTCTTACGGAAAAACGAGCGGAGGCAACGGGCAAACCTTACCCGTTTGGTATGCGGATACCAGGCAATCTCAATTTATCGAGAGGGATTGGGATTGACATTCGCGCTTTGGTCAAGCGGGGCATTATTGACTTCATCAGTCCAAGCAACAGCCGCCAGACAAGTTGGGAAATGCCCAATGATCGGCTTCGTGAGGAGCTTGGCAATGAAATAGCTATTTACGGAGTAGTGGAGGATATACCTAATTGGATCACTGTGTTTGCACCGGAATTGAATCATACGGGGTACCGTTATTTACCTGCAACACCCGAATTGATGGCAGGGAATGCGGCAGGGAAGCTTGCCCTCGGGGCGGATGGAATTGAATGGTACAATTTCTTCAATCACCAGCCTAAACTTGGATTGGACGGTAAATATGACAGCTTGGCCGAGTTAGATCAACTTGATCGTTTGCGTGGCAAAAGTAAAGGCTACATGTTCTCGACGCTTCGTAAACCGGAATATCATTTCCCATACGAGACGACCGGACAGCTGCCAGTTATTCTCGAGCCGGAATGGAGACGGACGCTTTATTTGCCCATGTGTGCGGAACCGGCACATTCCGGCTTAGAGTTGACGATCCAGGTAGTCATCCGCAAGAAAGAAGTGACGCCATATTTGGCGGTTAGCTTTAACGGGTCGTTTCCTACATTTGAGTCTGCCGAGACGAGGGAGCTGTTGATCCCGAACGGACTGTATACCCAACATGTTGAAGAGCACATGGCTTACAATTTCGGGCTGCAGGTAGAAGATATCGTAGAGGGCTGGAACGAGATCCTGATCTATAACGGCTCCTACGGTTGGACGACGGAAGAGGAGAAATTGCCTTATGCAGTGTGTGTTGTCAGTGTAGAGGTGAAGATCGGCAAAGTCTAAGAGAAGAACGAGCCAAGAAGTAGGGTGGACTAGTTCCGTATAGAACGGTTAACTGCATAACCTACAGTTAATATCCCAATATCTTGTTGTAATATGGAAAAATATGTATTTTATGCCGAACAAAAAGACCTGACCCTAATTCGGTCAGGTCCTTCTTGCATTAGTTCGAAACAACAATCGTCATTGTTTCACTGGATGTAGCTCCTGCATAATTAACGAGCTCGCATCGATACACGTATGTTCCGATCGGTTTGTTGCTGAATGTCGTCACAGCCGATTGCGCTTGCGGTGTCAGGCTGTTAAGCGTCTGTGTATCGACCAGAACCCCGTTCTCATAAAGACGATACGTTGTCCCGTTCGTACCCCACCACAGGTTCATACTAACCTTATAATTTCCGTTATGATCCCAATTATCATTGGAGAGAACCGCTTTTGCCGGTGCTGCTCCCGTCACATTGACGGTCAGAACGTCACTTCTCGTCGTGCCGAATGCATTAGTGAGCTCGGCATAATAACGATAAGTTCCATTCAATTTGTAGGTAACGGATGTAACGGTGGATTGAGCATTCGGTGCATTGTCGATAAGCGTACGGGTGTCGATTAATACATCGTTCTCGAACAGCTTATACGTTTTGCCGTTATTGCCTGACCACATATTCATGTTGATGTTGTAACTGCCATCCAGAATTCCAGTATCATACCCGTTGTCATCGGACAATACTGGTTTGCCAGGAAGTCCGGTGCTCTTCGAGCTGATGTTCGTCACGGTTGCCGTCTTGGATCCGAGGTTGCCTGCGGCGTCGACGAATTCGAAGGTGAAGCTGCCGTTATCTTGGAATGTATAACTGCTTGATCCTCCGTTATTCGTAATCGTGACCTGCTCACTTGGTGTAATTGTAGCAACTACACTGCCGCTGGTTGGGGTTGTAGTGCTGTAAGCGACTGTAGCGGTAGGTGTTGTCTTGTCTAAGCGAATAGAAATGGTCTTGACCGCTTCCACATTACCGGCCAGATCGGCCGAACGGTAGCTTATTGTATACTGGCCGTCCTGATCAAGGAGGATCGGATTCGTATAAGACTGCCATGTCCCTCCGTTATCCAGACTGTACACGCTTTCTGTTACCCCTGACAATTGATCGGCAGCGGTAAGTGTAACAGTAACCGGGTTCACATACCAGCCATTCAATCCATTGGGCTGCGCCGGGGAGACGACAGCGGTTGTAACAGGAGCGGCGTGATCCATCAGAAGCTTCTTCAAATACAGTTGACGCTGATCATCCACGTTGTAACGCAGTTCCATCCACTCGTCAGTATTCTGGAAGAGCAGCTCCGTTTGCTCCGCATTCAGACTTGCCAGCTGGCTCATTTGAGCACCTTTCGCTGAGCCCTCAGTTATGATGGGCAGCACAATGCGGTTATAGAAATCGGTGTCTGCGGTAGCGGGGTTCTGAGACCAATATGCGGTCATTTCTGCTGATTTTGTCTGAAATTCATTCCAGGCTTTGGCGAGCGTATACTTCTGGATCGCTGTACGCTGCTCCGGTGTAGGAGCCTGGAAGTGGAGCAGGTTGAACTTTCCGGGTTGGTGTACATGTCCTCCCCAAGTTTGACCATCAGTTGGAGACCAGCGAATCAGGTTGAATTCCCAATTTCCTCCATCAAGCGGAAGCTTGTCATATACATTCTCCCAAGGAATGACAACGACTGTTCCCCAGCCGGTCGGTATTTGCCCCGTATTTACTTTTACGCTTCCTTTAAGAGGGCGGTTATCCCGATTCTCGGTTTGATACTCATAATATTGAATCGGTCCGCCGTTAGTAGGGACAATCATTTGGTGGTAAGGAAGATCACCCTCGCCCGGGACAATAAAGAACTCCCAATCACTACCTTTCAAATTGCCGCTGCTTGTATCGTTTTCCCACTCATTGGCCTGAAAAAACATATACAGCCCATCCTCGCGGTACGCCATGTAAAAGGACGACTCGCGCGGACCACCCGGCGGAATCGGAGTACCTGGCCAATAAACGCCAAACCGTGTTTCCTTATAAAGCGGATTATTAAAATATTGACTCTGCACCCAATTCGCCGGAGTGGACAAATCTTCTGTTGTCCAATTGACTTCGTACACTTTTTTCGTAGGACCCTCAGCTTGCGCTTGTGCCTGAGACAGACCTGAAGCGGCAAATACCAACGCAAGCAGCAGCACCACAAATCGTCCGGTTTTTTTCAACATGTTTACCGCCTCCTTATTGGCCATTGTCCAAGTCAAGCATCCGCAGAATATGGCGAATTACTTCCAACCGCAATAAATCTTGATTAATCGAGCGTTCATCAACTGCCTCCAACCAAGTCAAGGCATTGTTAGCGGCAGTTACCCGATCTTGCTGACCGGAGGCAATTGCATCAGCTGCAAGCTGCTTGAGCTTAGTCGCATAACGGATGTCGTCAATCCCTTCGCGATAGCCTTCCCAGGCTATGGTGTCAATCAAATCGGTTTTGGTCGGGTAAACGAGGTTGAAATTGCGGAATTCTTCCGCGATTGAGTTGTCATTCCAAATGTTCGGAGGACCCTCATAAAAAATATAGTTGTATGTTGCATCATAGTTGGCTTTGTACGTCCACATCCCATGACGTTGGCGTGTTAAGTCAGGATTCTCAGGGCCTGTATGTGGATAGGCATAGTTGGTTATGAGCTTATCCTCGCCGAATGAATGCCAGACATCGGCTTTTTCTCGCGTCGGTTCCCCGACTGTATTCAAGAAGTTTTCTTTGACTTCCAGCTGAAAGTGATTCTCATGACCTGTTGAAAATACTTTGGCTCCCTTATCCTGCATATACTGCCACATCTCCTGCTGGAACTGAAGCATGGTCCAGGAGGGCTCATCCCAACCGTCAAAATACAGATTGGTGTGGCCGACTAAGTTGGAAACATAATCCCACGCTTCGTCGAGTGCGGCTTTTTGAGCATTTACCCCATTGCGCCAAGCGGTGTAGAGATTATCCATTGCAAGCTTGTTGGCTGCAGTCGGATTCGCTTCGTAAGTCGTCTTGGCAGCTAAATAACCGGTATATTTATTGAAAATATCGTAAGGTGGAAAAACTTGTTTGACTCCAAAAAGCGGATCCAATTTGAGTCCAGCCTGCTGCATAAGCTCCAATTGACGAGTAAATGTAGCTCTATCACTGACTGAATACAAGGGACCTGGAACGTTAAGTACGTTGTGCTCAGCGAGGTTGCGATAATCGTTCAGAAGCTTTGTTTCTACTAACGCGGTATTCCCTTTGGCCAATACCAGATGTTCTTTTACACGGCTTTGATGGTACAGCATAACGTAAAAGTCTTTGTTCACATCATAGTAAGTCTTCGGGTCAGGAAGCTCGAAAGGCAGTACGCGAATATTCAATGTGAGGCTTCCGGCCGAAACTCCATTTGCAGTAATATCGATTGTTCCGGTGTAGAAGCCGGCAGGAGTCTGGCTAGGAACCTTCAGAGTCAGCCACATCTGCTTGGACTCCCCTTGTTTAAGCGCGATTGGAAGGAGTGTCGGACTATCTTCAACAGGTTCATCATAAGAGTTGAACTTGGTTACCGGATTATTGGAAATGTCCACATATTGCGACCCGGTCGGGTAGTCAATACGCAGTGAATTTCCTTTCCGATTATGATCGACCGTGACGAGATTCTCATCATGCAGCAGAAGCTCAGGCACAAGCACCTGCTTGGAGTTGTCTGCAAAGTAGCTTTGCCAAGCCGTACCGCCTTGATACCACGTTTTTACAACCCGCAGATCAACGGCGCTAGCGGGAATCGTGCCGCCTTCACCTGTTAGTTCATTCGCGGAGAAGGTCACTGAGCTCACATCACTAAGCGGGGCAAGCACAAAGGAGGCTGCTTCGAATTCACCTTGTGCCGAGATGATCGAAAGCTGATCACTGATTGTGCCATCTTGCGGCAGATTGTCAGGAAGTCGTTTATCCGGACTAAGCGCTGGTGCATCGTAGATGATGAATGGGGAGTTAGCCCAAAGTGCAGCATTGCCCTCCTTATTGACATCTGTAACCAGCTTCAGAGCATATTGCAATGATTTGTGGGTGGTCAAGCCATCCTCGGTTGAAATCTCAGAAGCACCCAACACTGTATTCGCATGATTGCGAACGCTTTCAAGATACTGCTTCAACTGAAGCCTGCTAGTAGTATCAATCAACGTATTCAGTTGACTGACTTGTGTTGTCAGCCCTTCTCTCGACCATGATTCATCGAAAGCAGGATCTGATGGATTTGCCATAACGGGTGTAACGACCATAAGCAAGGTGCAGAGCATAGTAACAACAAGCATCAGACGCTTTAACAAAACAATCACTCCTTTAGTAATTAATTTCCTCCAAACATAATAAAAGTGTGTGTAGACCGGATGTCTACTTGACATGGTGTGCTGAATCGTAACTTCCAGTTGTTCCCTCCTTTCCACTTTTTATATTAACGATAAAATTTATATATGTAAATATGTTTTTTATACACGCATTAATTTTGGATTAAACGATC
>JARBUQ010000212.1 GCA_029239545.1 Paenibacillus sp. | reverse complement strand
ATTGAGCTCCATCTTCTTGGGCTTGCTGCGGAAGGATATGCTCAGCTTGGTGCCGGGAGGGACGGTTACCGCATCCTGTTCCACGTCTACCATGTCTGCTGGTCCCGCTGAATCTGCAGTAACATGGCTCGTAAGAAAGCGCCAGCTGTAGGTTCCCATCTCCACCGGCACCTTCTGGTCCCCAGCTTTAATTGTGGGCATCGGCGGTTTATTCCCGCAAGCTGTAAGGAATAGGGCCATCAGCAGCAGGAGTGCAAATGATTTGCGAAGCATCCTCTGATCACCTCCGAAAGTTGTGTTATACCTATTAACGGCTTCTGGCTGTTATTTGTTACAACAAAAATCGCTAAATCCATCTTAAACAAGAGGACCTAGCGATATAGAATGTAGAGAGGACTTATTCAATCCCAGGAGTATTGGAATCTGGCTTCTTATTGTTCAACTGGTCCAAACTGAGGAATTCATAGCCTTGGGACCGTGCACCATCAATTATTCGGCCCAGCGCCTCCGTATTATCCTTCGAGATGGAGTGCAACAGCATAATTGCCCCTGGGTGAAGCTGCTTCATAACGCTATCGTACGCGAACTGACTACCCTTTTGAGCATTCACATCCCAATCCTTATATGCAATGGACCAGAACACATTCGTATAACCGAGTCCCTTGGTGACAGCGAGCGTTCGTTCGCTGAAGATTCCCCTTGGCGGTCGCAAATATATCATATCCTGCTGTTCGGTAACGAGTGAAGCTTGAGTTTTTACTTTGTCCAGCTCTTCCTTGATCTTTGAGTCAGAGATGGTTGTCATATCTGGATGACTCCAGGAATGATTGCCTACAATATGCCCTTCTGCCTGCATGCGCTTCAGCAGCTCAGGCTGATCCTTGATGTAGTGGCCTGTTACGAAAAATGCCGCAGGCACCTGCTTTTCCTTCAAGGTATCGAGTATGCGTGCAGTAAATCCGTTCTCATAGCCATTATCAAACGTTAAATAGATCACTTTACGGCTTGTATCGCCAAGAAACACGGCTCCGTTCTTTTCCAATACCTCTTTAAAGCCTTCCTCGTTAATGGAGGGGAGCTGTCCATTGATGCTTTTTTTGAATCCAAAATGAAAAGGGCTAACGCTTGCTTGCGCCGTAACCGGAAATGCGAGCATGAAACACCCAACTATAACCATTACCGACAATGCTGTCCATTTCCCGTATCGTTTCAACCTTGATACACTCCTGACTAAACTTATATTGACTAGCTGAACTTCAGAACCTTGCTGTATTTTTCCACGGGAATCAAAAAATATGTATATGCCAAATATGTCTCATGTTCTATAGGATGCTTCCTATGCTAATATAAAAGCATAAATAGGACAGGGTAGCTGCGGAAAGGCAGGATTCGTACAAGTGAACATACACAAGAACGGTTGGGTGCATCAGTTGCTGCGACAAATGTCAGATACAGTACATCAGTCAAGGGAAGAGCAGAAGTTGTACCGGATCGCGTTAGAGAGTGCTTATGAAGGGATTGTGGTCGCGGATCGAAACGGAATTGTGCTGGAGGTGAATGAGACCTATGCATCGTTCATAGAACGAGAGAGAACGGAGCTTATCGGGAAGCACGTAACAGAGGTGATAGAGAATACAAGGCTGCACATAGTCGCAAAGACAGGGAGAGCCGAATTCGCCGAGCTGCAAAAAATACGCGGACATTGGATGATTGCTAATCGAATTCCGGTTTTTAGCAGTGGTGAATTAATTGCGGTCGTGGGTAAAATTATGTTCCAGGACATAGACAAGTTATTCGAAATGAATGCTAAATATAAAGAAATCAAAGCTTACCTGCAAGCGTCGGAAAAGCCACAGCGCTCCCCTTTTTCAGCGAAATATCGGTTGGAGCATATAACAGGTGCAAGCCTTGCGCTGGAAAAAGTGAAAACGATGGCGGCCAAGGCGGCCAATTCCAACAGCACAGTTCTGCTAATGGGGGAGAGCGGAACAGGCAAGGAGTTGTTTGCCCATGCGATTCATCAGTTGAGTAAACGGTTCTACGGCCCGTTCGTTACGGTGAACTGTGCTGCCGTACCCGAGGCATTGTTCGAATCGGAGTTGTTCGGATATAAAGAAGGTTCTTTTACAGGTGCGAAGAAATCAGGCAAGCTTGGGAAATTTGCTCTAGCCCATAAAGGAACGATCTTCCTAGACGAAATTGGAGAGCTGTCTCTCAGCATGCAGGCTAAGCTGCTTCGAGTGCTGCAGGAGAAAGAAATTGAACCGGTGGGAGGCTTGCCGGAATCGGTGGACATCAGAGTAATTGCGGCTACTAACCGGAGGCTCGAGCAGATGGTAGGGGAGGGGTCCTTTCGCAGGGATCTCTATTTCAGATTGCATGTCGTAGAACTGAGGATTCCGTCATTAAGGGAACGTCGAGAGGATATTCCACCATTATGTGAGGCGCTGTTAGCGGATATAGAGCATTGGACATCTGAGTCTGGAATGGATAAAGTGGGTATTGAACCAGAGGCGATGAAGCTTTTGCAGTCGTATGATTGGCCGGGTAACGTAAGGGAACTGAGTAATGTGCTGGAGCGAGCGCTCTATATGATGGAGGGACGGATGATCAAAACAAACGATTTGATTGATTCCCTGAAACAGCCGGGCGCTGGTCAACAAGGACAGATGGCTCAGGTCGCTGCCAACTTTGATTATGTAAGGGGCAGTCTCCAGACAGGAACATTAAAAGAAGCGGTGGAGCAGTTGGAGCAGCAGTATATTAAGCAAGCTCTTGAAGAAGCAAACGGGGATAAGCGGTTAGCAGCACAGCGGCTGGGTTTGAGCAAATCTGTGCTGTACACTAAGCTGGATAAAGCGAAAAAACAGAACTGAGCATACAAAAGAGACTACTACACCAGATAAGATAACCACTTAGGCCCGGGTTTGGCCGAAACAGGTTATCTTTTTGTTTCCTGATTTCCGGACGATTATTCCTATAATCGGGAAATGAAACCGATCCCACACTGCAGCTTGCAACATACGAGTTAGTTATTGGACTTATGCAAATCTTGCAGAAAAATATTTAGAGAAGTGCGGTTATACGATTTCCTCCTTGAACCTCTCTTCCGATGCGGTTTCTTATTATTTAGACAGCTTAATAAGACCGGAATATTTCCCTTCATTCTCAAAATTTCTTCCTTCAATGTAAAGTTGGCACGTTTTTTGCTTATATATTATAACGTTAGCATTTTTCTAAAGCGACAGGAGGCTACAACATACTATGAAACCTATTCTAAATTCATTTCAAGAGGCAATAAGCGGCATTGAGGACGGCATGACCCTCATGGTGGGTGGCTTCGGGCTTTCCGGTATTCCGGAAAATCTGATCGTCGCACTGGCGAGCTCAGGTGTGAAGGATCTGACTGTCATCTCTAATAACTGCGGTGTGGATGACTGGGGCTTAGGTTTGCTGCTGCGCAATCGGCAAATCCGCAAAATGATCGGCTCTTATGTGGGAGAGAACAAAGAATTCGAGCGTCAAGTGCTCGCTAAGGAAATAGAGATCGAGATCGTCCCGCAAGGCACGCTGGCAGAACGAATTCGTGCTGGTGGCGCGGGTATACCTGCATTTTATACACCTGCTGGTGTCGGGACGCCTGTTGCGGATGGACGAGAAGTCAGAGAATTCAATGGCAAATCATATTTGCTGGAATACGCATTGAAAGCGGATTACAGCTTGGTGCGTGCGCTTAAGGGTGACCGTATGGGCAATCTGGTGTACAACTACACTGCGAGAAACTTCAACTCGATGATTGCGGCGGCGGGAGCAATTACTATAGCGGAGATCGAAGAATTGGTTGAGATTGGTCAGTTGCAGCCTGATCATGTCCATACGGCAGGGATTTATGTGCAGAACCTTATTGTAGGGCAGCAGGTCAAACGAATCGAACGTCTCACCACCACGACCCCTTCTTCAGCAGAAACACCCGCTAAAGCCCAAGATGATAAAGCTGCGGTTCGGGAAAAAATAGCCAGACGCGCGGCAGCTGAGATTCGTGATGGGTCTTATGTGAATTTAGGGATCGGAATGCCTACACTTATAGCTAATTACATTCCAGAGGGACGCAGCATCGTGCTCCAATCCGAGAATGGCTTGTTAGGTATTGGACCTTATCCTGCACCTGAAGATGTGAATGCAGATTTAATCAATGCGGGTAAGGAAACCATTACGGCTATACCCGGAGCTGTATTGTTCGACAGTGCAGAGTCCTTTGCCATGATTCGTGGAGGTCATATCGATATTGCGATTCTTGGCGGTATGGAAGTGTCGGAGCATGGCGATCTGGCCAACTGGATGATACCGGGACAGATGATCAAAGGAATGGGCGGAGCGATGGATCTCGTGCATGGCGCCAAGCGGATTCTGGTCATCATGGAGCATACGGCCAAGAATGGTCAGCCCAAAATTCTTCATCAATGCAAGCTTCCACTGACCGGCCAAGCGGTTGTGCATCGCATTATTACTGAACGTGCGGTTATGGATGTGACGCCAGACGGACTCGTTCTAGTAGAAACGGCTCAAGGTTATACGATCGAGCAGATTCAGGCTTCTGTAGAACCGCAATTGAAGGTCAGCGCAGACTTTAAAGCTGAGGCGTTCTAACGATGAAGCAGAGCGAGCGTGTAGCTGTAATTACAGGGGCAGCAGGCGGGATTGGATATGGGTTGGCCGAGGCATTCGCGGCCGAGGGGTATGCTGTGGTGCTTGGTGATCGCAATGAGGTTGGAGTTTCTAAGGCGGTCAGCAGCCTTCAAGAGGCCAGGCATCCAGGCGTCTGCACAGGACTTGCTTTTGATGTTACATCGGAAGAAGAGCTTATAGCAGCCGTCACTCAGGTTATGGAGCAGTTCGGAAGAATCGATGTTTGGGTGAATAATGCGGGGATGCAGCATATCGCAGCGCTTGAACATTTTCCTACCGAGATGTATGAACGTCTGATTCGGCTAATGCTCACCGCTCCTTTCATAGCCATGAAGCATGTATTCCCCATTATGAAAAGGCAGCATTTCGGTCGTATTCTGAATATGGCTTCTATTAACGGGCTGGTCGGGTTTGCTGGAAAAGCAGCTTATAATAGCGCAAAGCATGGATTGATCGGGCTGACTAAGGTGGGTGCGCTTGAAGGCGCTGAGCATGGAATTACGGTTAATGCCCTTTGTCCAGGTTATGTGGATACACATCTTGTCCGCAATCAATTAGCGGATCTGGCCGCCAATCGGGGAGTGGCTTTGGAGCAAGTGCTGGAGGAAGTTATATACCCTCTAGTACCGCAGAAAAGACTGCTGCAGCCCGAGGAAATCGCCGATTATGCTGTATTTCTGGCAAGTAGGAAAGCAAGTGGAGTGACCGGACAAGCGGTTGTAATTGACGGCGGATACACCGCGCAGTAGAGGAGGAAGACTCGAATGATTACAAAAGCGGCAATCATAGGGGCGGGAACGATGGGGCACGGTATTGCCCAGTTGTTTGCCCAATATGGCTTGCAGGTAACGCTGTATGATATAAATGAAGCTGCCCTTCAGTCCGCAGCCAGACATATTCGACGCAATTTGGAGCTGCTTGAAAGCGAGAGGCCTAAGTATGATACCACTGTGAGGGATATAGAAGCTATTGAAGGGCTCGTACAGTATACGACAAATCTACGGGATGCCGTTCATGAAGCAGACCTCATCCTGGAAGCCGCTCCGGAGCGGCTTGAGATTAAGCATGAGCTGTATCGGCAGCTGGAATCTCTTATCAAACCGGATGCGATCGTAGCCTCTAATACTTCCACTTATCCTTTGGAACAATTGTCAGAGGGGATAAGCTTCGCAGACCGGATGCTGATTCTGCATTTCTTCAATCCGGCATTTCTGGTGCCGCTAGTTGAGATTGTGAAGCAGCCTAATACTCCAGATGTCACGCTTCAACACATTACGGAGCTGCTTCGAGGCTGCGGGAAGGTTCCGGTCGTGCTGAAGAAGGATGTAACCGGCTTTATTGCCAATCGGCTGCAGTCTGCCCTGCTGCGGGAAGCAGCGCATCTATTGGAGCTTGGCATTGCTGAAGCGCATGAGATTGATGCAGCGGTGAAGCATGGACCTGGCTTGCGTTGGGCGCTGCAGGGTCCTCTTGAGACCGCTGACTTCGGCGGGCTGGATGTGTGGGAGAAAGTAAGTTCCCAGTTATTCCCACTGCTTGACGTTAGCCGCTCCGCACCCGAAGTTATCCGGCGAAATGTGCAGCAGGGGCGTCTCGGTACCAAGAACGGCAAAGGAATATATGACTACGCAGATGCAGCTGCTCTGAATCAAGTACTGGAAGAACGTGATCGGAAGCTGATCAGATTGGTACAAGCAAGGCAAAGCTCAAGTGAAGGTGGGATTCCTGAATGAAAGACGTATTTATACTAGACGGAGCTCGTACACCATTCGGTGCATTCGGACAATCATTCAAACAAGTATCTGCTACAGAGCTTGGTGTGGTTAGTGCCAAAGAGGCGCTTCGACGCTCTGAGGTTGAACCAGGACAGATTGATCAGGTCATCTATGGCAATGTGATTCACTCCTCGATTACCGGACCTTATATAGCTCGGCATATTGCGCTTAAGGCTGGTATCCCGGTTGAAGTGCCTGCGCTCTTGGTCAACCGCGTTTGCGGCTCAGGGCTGCAATCGGTGATCTCAGCCGCACAGGGGATTCGACTGGGAGAAGCCTCTTATGCCCTCGTTGGAGGAGCGGAGAATATGTCACAATCCCCTCATGCCGATTTCACCAGCCGTTTCGGCGGGGTTAAGCTCGGACCTATCCAGCTTGAAGACATGCTGATGCATACGCTGACCGATCATTATGCTGGCTGTGGCATGGGTGTAACGGCCGAGAATCTGGTAGAGCGGTATGGCATCACCAGAGAGGAGCAGGACGAGTTCGCCGTGCTTAGTCATAAGCGGGCGGCAGCTGCAGTGGAACGGCTGGCGGAGGAGATTGTGCCTGTGGAGATAACGAGTCGTTCCGGTGTAATAACCGTCGTTGCCGATGAGCAGGTTAAGAAGGATACCTCTGTAGAAGCTCTGTCGAAGCTGAGGCCTGCCTTCAAGAAGGATGGGGGTTCTGTAACAGCAGGTAATTCCAGCGGTATCAATGATGGTGCGGTATCGCTTGTGTTAGCGAATGAGAGCGAAGCAAGAGATCGCAAGCCGCTTGCGCGTATCGTGTCGTGGGGGCTGGCCGGCGTAGAGCCTGATGTGATGGGGATCGGTCCCGTTCCGGCCTCGCTCCAGGCTCTGCAGCGGGCAGGACTCACACTTGCAGACATCGACCTGTTCGAGATGAACGAAGCTTTCGCTGCCCAGTACTTGGCGGTCGAGAAGACACTTTCGCTGGACCGCAGCCGCACGAATGTGAACGGAGGCGCCATCGCGCTCGGCCATCCAGTCGGAGCGAGCGGATCTCGCATCCTGCTCTCGCTGGCCTATGAGCTTAGACGCAGGGGAAAGCGATACGGTCTGGCTTCTCTCTGTATTGGCGGTGGACAGGGAATAGCTATCGTG
>JARBUQ010000211.1 GCA_029239545.1 Paenibacillus sp. | reverse complement strand
TGATGAGTATGGGAATATCCATGTAACCTTGCTGCGTTCCTTCAGAAGGACAGTGGAGTCGAATGGGGAAGAAGGCGGGCAATCGATTGGCGAGCTTAGTTACAAGTACGCCATTGCCCCGCTTGATGCGCGTACCTGTTATGCCGATCTTGTGCGTTTGCAGGAAACGCTGCAAGCAGGAGTTCGTACCTGGTGCGCTTCGGTAGGAGATGAGTACGAGCTTGCAGACCCGTCCAGCCATTTTCAATTATCTGAGTCAAATATTTGTTTGAGCGCATTGAAGCGACCCGAGAATGGGAACGGAAGCGAGATCATCATCCGCTGCAGTAACATGTCCTCCGACAGCTCAACGGCGCGTTTCTCTTCCAGCCATACGGTAAGAGGTGTAATCAAGGTGAATTTGAATGAGGAAGGCAGCGAAGCTCTTGAGCATGAGAAGGACGGATTCGATATGCAGTTAAAGGCATGGGAAATTCAGACGTATCGCATACAATTCATGGCATAGTGAGAGTGAGGCGGACAAATGGCAAACAAAGTGAAAATTAGCACATTGGGCGCACATTACGGGACGATCAGAGAGGGAAGCAGCGGGGGATGGGCTCAGGCAATTGACGACATGAAGCAGCATTTATCCAGTGTTATCAGTCAGGTTCTGCCTGATCAACCGGACTTGATCGTACTGCCGGAGTGCTGCGACATGCCCGCCAACTATTCGTCGGAGCAGAGAAAGCAGTTTTACCGGGAGCGAGGGGACTCCATCTTGCATTTCATGGCCCAAATCGCGTCCGACAACAGCTGTCATATTGCTTATCCCTCTATGAGAGAAGCGGCGGATGGCACGTGGCTCAACTCTGTTCAGCTTCTGGGACGCAGCGGAGACATTCTTGGAGTGTATAACAAAAATCATGCCGTCATTTCCGAGATCATGGACGATGGTGTGCGATGCGGGAAAGACGCTCCAATTATCGAATGTGATTTCGGTCGGGTTGGCTTTGCGATTTGCTTTGATTTGAATTTCGATCAACTGCGTATGCAGTATGTTCGCGCCAAGCCTGATCTTATCGTGTTTCCGTCCATGTTCCATGGCGGGCTTATGCAGCAGTACTGGGCTTATTCCTGCCGGGCGCATTTTGTCGGAGCGATTGCTGGGGGATTGCCGAGTGCGATCCTGTCTCCTGTCGGGCATACAATCGCTCAGACTTCGAGTTACTATGCTTATACAAGCGCGACCGTCAACCTGGATTGCGCAGTCATTCATCTGGATGGGCACCAAGCGAAGCTGAAGGCAATGCGTCAGAAATATGGGGCCAACGTCACTGTAACCGATCCGAGTTATTTGGGTTCCGTCCTATTGGCGAGTGAAACCGATGAAGCAACGATTCAGGATATACTGACTGAATATGACTTCAAGCTTCTGGACGACTATATGACGGAGTCTCTATCGTTCCATAACAACCCTTTCTACAGGGAAAAATAGTACCAGACGAGCAAAATGAAGTCCAACCTGGCTGTCCAGAGAGCTAATATGCTTTTGGACGGTCTTTTTCTTGTGAACCTATTTAGTTGTTCTATAAGGGGCCAGTTGCAATTAATGAAGGAAACGAAGCGAAAGTGAGGCAAAGTAAAGAAGTTCGATCTTCCGTGCGGTATTTCTTGTGGAATTAGTCATCATTAACGATATAATACACACTTTAAAAAGAAAAATAGGTCTATATATTGCACACTAAAAGGTTATATGGTATGTATTATATAAGAAAACACAAGTAATATGTGGAAGATATCACGAGAGGATGAGCTGGATGGAATTGGATTGGGTGAAACGATTTGAAGAGGGTCATGCAGGCGAAAAACATTTGCTCGGAGGTAAAGGAGCTAATTTGGCCGAGATGACACGTGTGGGCTTGCCCGTTCCTCCAGGCTTCACAATAACGACTCAAGCATGCCGAGCCTACTTCGAAGAAGACTCGCGTCTGCCTAAAGGCTTGATGGACCAAGTCAATGACGCTCTGAAGGACGTCGAAGCCGCACAAGATAAGGGATTCGGAGATGCTGCCAATCCGCTGCTCGTTTCGGTACGTTCCGGATCAGTCAATTCCATGCCTGGAATGATGGATACTATCCTCAATGTCGGGCTGAACGATCTGACGGTAGAAGGTCTGGCTCGCCTGACGAATAACCCGAGATTCGCCTATGATTGCTACCGCAGATTAGTTCAGATGTTCGGTAATGTCGTATTCGGTATCGACGGTATGCAGTTTGAACGGCTGCTGCATGACCTTAAACGTTCGATTGCGATCGAGCGGGATAGCGAGATCAGTGCAGAGAGCTGGCAGACGTTAATTGAACAGTACAAAGTTTTAATCAAACGTCAAGCTCGTATTGAATTTCCTCAGAAGGTTCAGGATCAGCTGACTATGGCAGTAGAATCCGTCTTTCGTTCATGGGACAATCCAAGAGCTAAGGTGTATCGCAAGGTTCATCAAATTCCCGACATCCAGGGAACGGCTGTAAATATTCAAGCCATGGTGTTCGGCAATCGGGGCGAGGACTGCGGAACCGGTGTTGTGTTCACGCGCGATCCTTCTACCGGAGAGAAAGTTTTGTACGGTGAATTCCTGACGAATGCACAAGGGGAAGATGTTGTCGCAGGCTCCCGTACACCTAGGGCGATTAAAGAGCTTGAGGACGAGATGCCGGAAGTATTCAGGCAATTGACCGAGACAGCAGAGCGTCTGGAGATGCATTACAAGGATATGCAGGATATAGAGTTTACCGTTGAGCTGGGCAAGCTGTATATATTGCAGACGAGAGGCGGCAAGCGTTCCGCACAGGCTGCCATGAAGATTGGCGTTGACCTCGTAGCAGAAGGCGTGCTGGCTCCTGCCGAGGCGGTTAGACGGGTCGATGCGAGCCATCTCGACCAATTGCTTCATCCGACTATTCATTCGGATGCTGACCTCCATGTGCTGGCTGTCGGCCTTCCCGCTTCCCCGGGCGCTGCCTCAGGGCTTGCCGTCTTCGATGCGGACACTGCCGAGGAGTGGGCACAGGCTGGCCGACGTGTGGTCCTCGTGCGCGCTGAGACGACACCCGAGGACATCCATGGGGTGCTTGCCGCCGAAGGCGTGCTCACAAGCCGTGGCGGGATGACCAGCCACGCTGCGGTTGTTGCACGCGGCATGGGCAAGCCATGCGTGTGCGGTTGCGAGGTGCTGCGCATCGATACCGAGCTTGGTACGTTGTCCGTCGGAGACATAGTCGTCCGCCAGGGCGACTCTGTGACGATCGACGGCTCCACCGGACGAGTCATACTCGGCACGGTGCCGCTGCGGGAAGCGGAGATGACCGCGGAGCTGCGTCAGCTGTTGTCTTGGGCGGATGAGATCCGCACGCTGAAGGTTTTGGCCAATGCGGATAATCCGGAGGATGCCCGGAAGGCGAGAGAATTCGGAGCCGAGGGCATCGGTCTATGCCGCACAGAGCATATGTTCCTGCTGCCGGAGCGACTTCCTATTGTTCAGTCCATGATTCTCGCTGATACTCTGGAAGGACGTATGGAAGCTTTGAGCAAGCTGCTGCCGATGCAGCGCAATGATTTTGCCGGATTGTTCCGTGCGATGGATGGACTGCCTGTATCGATCCGCTTGTTGGATCCGCCCTTGCATGAATTTCTTCCGAATCTGGAAGAGCTGAAGCAGAGATTGGAGCAAGTAGGCAGAGCGGAGGGCGGTTCAGGCAGTTCAAGCGCTTCGGCCGGCGTTGCGGTTGTCGACACGCAGACAGATACCCGTCCGGAATTGGAGCGATTGATTCGTAAAGTGAAGTCGCTGCACGAAGTGAATCCAATGTTAGGTCAGCGGGGCTGCCGATTGGGTATTTTATATCCGGAAATCTATGAAATGCAAGTTGAGGCTGTTTTCTTAGCGGTCAAGGACGGGCTGCAGGAAGGGCTGCAGGTCATCCCGGAAATTATGATTCCATTAGTCGGTCACGTGAATGAGCTCAAGCTGCTGCGAGAGATGGTCGATCATACGGCAGCACGCATTCTGAATGAAGATACTGCCCAATGCGCCTATAAGGTCGGAACTATGATTGAAGTGCCTCGCGCTGCCCTCACAGCAGGTCAAATTGCCGAATATGCGGATTTCTTCTCCTTCGGGACGAATGATCTGACCCAGATGACATACGGATACAGCCGTGATGATGCAGAAGGCAAGTTCCTGACGGCTTACGTTGATCGAAAAGTGTTGGAGCATAATCCGTTCCAGGTGTTAGATCGGGATGGGGTCGGACAGCTGATCGATTGGGCCGTTGTCAAAGGCCGCGCCGTCAAGCCGGCTCTGAAGACTGGCGTTTGCGGCGAGCATGGCGGGGATCGACAGTCCATCGGCTTTTGTCATGAAGCAGGTCTTGATTATGTTAGCTGCTCTCCGTTTCGTATTCTGCTAGCCAGAATAGCTGCAGCACAGGCTAAGCTTGAAGCCGATGAGAAGGTTTAAGGGCAAAAACTTTCAGATAAATAGCATGGATGGAATGCACTTATAAGATAGTATGATGGACTAATACTATGTTCATAACAGCGCATCAATCGGATAGGCCGACGAATTTCGTTGGTCTGTCTGGTATTTCTGCTCATTTCAAGCTAACATAGAGGAATGAGAACGTGTTAACGAAGGAGAGGAACTGCCATCGAATTATCCGTGCGACAGTTGGAGATCATTCGGCTTGTGAAACAGCATGCCCCGATAACAGGCGAGCAAATTGCCGAGCAGTTGAATTTGAGCCGTCCGACCATTCGTTCTGATCTTGCGCTGCTCGTCATGCTGGAGTACGTGGATGCCAAACCGAAGGTAGGGTATTTTCTGGGCAGCGCTGCTGCATCTGAATATCAGGGGACGCGTAAGCTGCTCGATTTGAAAGTTAGGGACGTACAATCGATCCCTGTAATTATTCTTGAAACCGCTACGGTGCATGATGCTGTTGTAGCCTTGTTCATGGAGAATGTCGGGACACTCATGGTTGCCGATCAAGATGGGACGCTTAAGGGAATGGTATCGCGAAAGGATTTGTTGAAGGTTACGCTGGGAAATGCCGGTGCAGCTCTTATGCCTATTAGCCTAGTGATGACACGCCAGCCGAATATTATTACGGTATCACCCGAAGATTCTATAGTGGAAGCAGGTCGCAAGATGATTCATCATCAGGTAGACAGCTTACCTGTAGTTGCCATGCATCAGGATGAGAACACGAATACGTCTCGTCAGGAAATAGTCGGGCGCATCACCAAAACAACCATGACCAAGCTACTGGTTGGTATGGCAACAGATCCCGGGTCGATCTAACAGGGGAGCTAAGGAGGAACAAGTGATACAGGAACCACATCATGTCATCTATATATGTTCGGACGCTGTCGGGGAAACAGCAGAAGCAGTCGTCCGGGCCACGATGCGTCAATTCGATGCGCATCAGGTCAAGATTAAACGTTTTGCACATATTCGCTTTGAGGATGAAATTCGCAATCTCATGGAAGAAGCCGCTCAGCAAGGGGGTTTCGTGGCTTATACCCTGGTACAGCCAGAGCTTCGCGAGATGATCCGCGAGGAGTCCATCCGCTTGAGCGTTCGCGCTGTCGATATTATGGGACCTGTCATGCAAGCCTTCATTGATACGTTCAATGATTCGCCCAAACGCAAACCAGGCTTGCTGCATGAAATGGATGACGATTATTTTCGCCGGGTTGAAGCGATTGAATTCGCCGTTAAATGCGACGACGGACGCGATACGAATGCGCTCCTGCAAGCCCAGCTCGTGCTGCTGGGTGTATCCCGTACGTCCAAGACTCCACTCAGCATCTTCCTAGCGCACAAAGGGATTAAGGTAGGAAACTTCCCGCTTGTTCCGGAGGTCAAGGTGCCTAAGGAGCTGTTCATCCTTCCGGAGCGGCGCATTATCGGCTTGACAATGGATGCAGAGCAGCTGCTCAAAATCCGTACAGAGCGGTTAAAGGCGGTCGGTCTTCCGTACGGAGCCAAATACGCTACTCTGCAAAGAATTATGGAAGAGCTGGAATATGCTCATGATTTGATGAAGCGATTAGGCTGTCCGGTTATCAATGTGACGGATAAGGCGATTGAGGAGACAGCAGGAATTGTAATGAGTTATATGTCTTAAGCGAGTTCATTTGCATGGTCATAATAAGACAAAGAAGGACATAAGAAGGTCATTAGCCCCTCTACATTGACGTGTTTCTCCTTTTCGTGCATGATAAGGGGAACAGACGATGAATAGAGGGGTGTTTCGTTATGAACGCGGAACAGATCATTCAATTGATGTCCAGTCGGGGACTTCGCATAACCGATCAGCGTAAAACATTAGCTAAGCTGTTCGCCGATACTGAAGGGTATTTGACACCCAAAGACGTGTACGACTATATGGGCAAACAGTATTCGGGGTTAAGCTTCGATACGGTATATCGCAATCTTAGAGTAATGAACGACATGGGAATCGTGGAGCAATTCGTGTTCGAGGATGGGGTGAAATTCCGCTCTCATTGCGAAGAGCACCACCATCATCATCATTTGTTCTGCCTGAATTGCGAGAAGACGATTCCGATTGTGTATTGCCCTATGACCCAAATTGAAGGTGTGCCGGAGGATTTCGAGGTAGTGCGGCATAAGTTTGAGATTTTTGGCTATTGCAGCAGCTGCAAGGACGAATCGACGGCGGCGAATAATTCGTCGCATAAACATACCCATGAGCATCACCATGCTCACTAGAATTTTACAGCTTCCTGTAAGGGTGTATCGGAAGTGGATTTCACCGCTTAAACCGCCTACATGCCGTTTTTATCCTTCCTGTTCGGCTTATGCGCTTGAAGCATTGGAGACGCACGGCCCGGCCAAGGGCACTTATCTGGCTGTGAAGCGGATATGCAAGTGTCATCCGTTTCATCCGGGCGGCGTCGACCATGTCCCTCCCAAGGCTGGTAAGCGAGAGCACAGCACAATTACGGAGGAGCAAACCTAAAAGCTAAGGTGATTATGCGATCAGGATGGCGCACTTGACATCACTTGCGTTATTTCGGTATATTTGCATTAATTAACATATTGATTCCGAGGAACGGAAGAGTACAGAACATGCACCTGTTACAGAGAGCCGGGGGAGCTGAGAACCGGCATAGGAAGCGTTTTGGAACATGGTCCGGGAGGAATTGATCTCGAGGTATGGATTCATTGCGATGCGAATCATATACGTTAGGGATCAGCGCGCTGCCAGCGTTAAGGGCACAGTCCGTGATGGACTGACGAAGCTCCGTACTTGCGAAAGTCCGGGGGAATTTGGGTGGTACCGCGTGAGTCAAACTCTCGTCCCATAGGGGAGGGAGTTTTTTTGTTGTTTTTAAGACTCTGCTTCCGAATGAGTGCTTGACTAGAACTGTGACCCTTTTGTGAACGAGTCCAGTCTGTCCCGACACTGTTAGGAGGACGTGGAATGGCCCAAACGCGCGGACACACGTTCCTCTAATAGGCATACAAACACTCCGAAAAGCGCTTGATTGCAGGAATAACGGATCCTGTGTCCGCTTAAACCCGCAATGTGTGGTTCTGGACGAATATAACGGATCTATTGTCCACAGAGCATCGACATT
>JARBUQ010000210.1 GCA_029239545.1 Paenibacillus sp. | reverse complement strand
GATGTGCCAACTCATGAGAACCGTACGAAGGGCTGGGGACTGCAGGAGCGCTCAGATCCTTCCGGCAAGGATGTCGACAAAATCAATCTTGGTCTGTTCTAACTTGAACGAGTTCAAGTCGAATTAGAGAGAGTACACAATTGTAATGAATCCCTTCGCAGCGGTGCAGCTCCCAGCAGTGCGCGGTGCGAAGCACGTTTAATAACCGGCCTCTGACAGCCGGTTATTTGGTGCGTGCGATAAGTCTGATTGATGCGCCCGAGATGAAAGCAATCTGACAATAATCCAGCTATTCTGTGTTTATCCTTCATTTCATTTTGGCTCCAATATTTCTATGATTATTACATGCACCGGCACAGCCTGCAATTTCGTAGTCCAGGAGGAATGATTCATGAATGAAGTACCCGCTTTGATCGACGCCGACGTGCATAATGCTATCGGTGATTTGACTCCGTATTTGCCCAAAGCATGGCAGGCACAGTGGAAACGCTCCAATGTTGGCATTGGGGGATTTTACTCGCCCCCTATCAGTGTCAGCCGGACGGATGCTATCCCTGATCGAGGGGGAGCTCCCGGAGGAGACCCGGAATTTATGATCAAGGATCATTTGGATAGGTATAACATAGATTACGCCATCTTGACAGGCTCCAACATATTAGCCATTTCCCTGCATCCGGATCCGGATTATGCCAATGCGATTGTCACGGCTTGCAATGATTGTACGATAGAGACTTGGTTAAAGATCAGCCCGCGATTCAAAGGCTCCTTGTTCGTTAATGCATCAGACCCTGCAGAAGCGGCCAAAGAAATTCGCCGTGTCGGATCCCATCCTGATATGGTCCAGGTAATTTTGACAAGTGCATCAAGAATGCCTTACGGGCAGCGCTTTTTTCATCCGATCTACGAGGCAGCCGAGGAAATGGGACTGCCAGTGGCCATTCATCCAGGAGCAGAGGGAAGAGGCATCTCAGGCCCCCCCACACCGTCCGGGTATCCTACCCGTTACATGGAATGGCATAATATTTTACCCATCAATTATATGACCCATATTAACAGTCTCGTCTGTGAAGGTGTATTTGAGAAGTTTCCTAAGCTTACATTTGTTGCGATTGAAGGGGGAATCGCCTGGCTGCCTCATTTGATGTGGAGAATGGACAAAAACTACAAAGGGCTGCGTGATACGACACCCTGGTTAAACAAGCTGCCCTCCGAATATATTACCGAGCATATCCGATTAACTACACAACCAATTGAGGAGCCGAAGAACCCGGAGCATTTGGTGCAAATATTCGAGATGATCCAGGCAGAAAAAACCGTCATGTTCTCATCCGACTATCCACACTGGGACAATGACAATCCCAGACTGGCTCTACCCCGTCTTTCGAAAACGATGAAGCAGCGTATATTGGCGGGCACAGCGGCAGAGTTATATGGACTGCATTCCAAACCCCCGGAAAGGCTTACCGATGCCAAAGAGAGAGGAGAACGCTTGGAGCCGATACCTTCCTTATACATTTCTCGAGGGGAGGAAGAGGAATGATGCAGCGACATTATGCAGCGAAGACAGAGGACGTTCCAGAAGGAGGAAAAAAACTTATACGTGTCCATGAAATGGAGATTGGACTGTTTCGTGTCAAAGGGCAGCTGTACGCTTGGCGTAATGTATGTCCACACGCAGCTGCGCCAGTATGTCGAGGACTTGTTTGCGGAACGAAGCTTCCTTCCCTGGTTTATGAGTATGAATACGGAATGGAGGGGCAAATATTGCGATGTCCTTGGCATGGCTGGGAATTTGATCTGCAGACCGGCAAGCATCTGGTTGATCCTGAGGTTAAATTGCGAGGGTTCGAGTTAGAAATTGAGGGCGAGGATGTCTACGTTCTTCTGCCAAAAAGATAGAAACGCGACGTATAAGACCTGTGTTTCTTCTTAATGAATGGTAAATAGCTGTTTTCTCGAAAATAGGTTGTAACCGAGTCGATCGCCAGTATAATCAAGGGTAAAAGACACATCGGTTGTTAACCCGGTAGATGAAACAGGCACCACTATGGATACACCGGGCTGACCCTGAAGGGCGGCACTATAATGAATTATGACGTACTTGAAGCTTTTCAGCCAATCCTTATTAATATAAGGGAACGAGACGAGACGATATGGCCCAAATACAACTACGATCTGCTGAGAGAATGCACAGAGGTACACTCCCTTGCTTTTATTTTTGGGGGGGAGGGAAGTCTTGAGCTGAATGGGGCCAGATACGCCTTGCGAAAAGGTGTACTATTCTACGTGCCAGCGAAAAGCAGGATGAGGATTACGACAGAATCTACTAAACCTTTGTTATATTACTCTATTCTATTTCAGTATGGACAGCTGCGCTGGGAAGGGACGAGCGGGGTGTGGAAGGAAACCACTTTCACTCCGCTGCCGCTGAATAGTGTGGTTCATGTTGAGGAATCTCTTGAAGTGTTGGAGATTTATCAACGGCTGACAGGCATATGGAATGGGAATAAGCCTGGCTATCATTGGCATTGCAGAATGGAATTCATGCAATTGCTGCACCGGATCATGCGCTGGATGCATGAGGACTCACAGGAGACCAAACACAGTGCGGCTTTGGTGGAATCGATTATCGTCTATTTGAAGGATCATTTAAGTGAGCCATTCGACCGAGCGGCTGTAGCAGCCAGGCTTGCGCTCTCACCTGGATATTTCTCCGTGCTGTTCAAGCAGTACACAGGGTTTACACCCGTTGAGTACGTGATGCGGCTGCGTATGGATAGAGCCAAACAGCTTCTGATGAATAGCGACATGCCTGTGAGGCGGATTGCTGAAGAGGTGGGTTACACGGATCCGTTATATTTTACCCGTCTGTTTACAAGGGAAACGGGTATTTCCCCGAGAGAGTTTCGAAGGCTGTAATCGGCAGAACACAGTAAAGGAATTCATAGATACCTATGAAGGAGAAGGAGGAGGAAAGGAAATGAGCACAGTGAGAATCGGGATTATTGGATTAGGCATTATGGGAACCGGGCATGCGGAATATTTGGCAAAGGGGAGGATCAAGGGTGCCCAATTGGCAGCGGTATGTGATCCACGACCGGAGAGGCTTCAATGGGCCAAAGAACAATTTGGAGAAGGGGTAGGGCTATTCTCCAATACTACGGACATGTATAACTCGGAAAGCATAGATGCTGTTATAATCTGTACGCCGCATTTTGATCATCCTGCTTGTGCGATTGAAGCATTCGAGCATGATGTGCATGTTCTGATTGAGAAACCGTCAGGTGTATATACGAAACAGGTTCGCCTGATGAATGAAGCAGCCTCGGCCAGCGGAAAAGTGTTCGGGATTATGTTTAACCAGCGCTCCAATCCTCTTTATAAGAAAGTGAAGGATCTGATTGAATCAGGGGAACTTGGCGAGATCAGGAGGACGAACTGGATCGTAACGAATTGGTACCGTACTCAGAGCTACTACGATATGGGGGGATGGCGAGCGACCTGGGCAGGCGAAGGCGGTGGTGTTCTGATTAACCAATGTCCGCACCAGCTCGATCTTTGGTACTGGGTAACGGGTCTTATGCCGAAAAGGATGCGTGCATTCTGCTCATTCGGCAAACATCGCGATATCGAGGTTGAGGATGATGTAACCGCTTATGTGGAATATGAGAATGGAGCTACCGGTGTTTTTGTTACGTCCGTAGGAGATGCGCCAGGTACGAATCGGCTGGAGATTACAGGGGATCGCGGCAAACTTGTGATTGAGGATAACAAAATTGATTTCTGGCGATTGCGGGTTCCTGAACCCCAATTCAACAAGGAATATAAGGTGGGATTCGGTCGTCCGGAGGCCTGGAAATGCGAGATTCCTGTACCCGAAGGAGATTCAGGGCACTACATGATTACACAAAACTGGGTTGATGCTATTGCTAAGGGAACTCCCTTGCTTGCTCCTGGGGAAGAAGGCATCCATGCACTCACTCTATCGAATGCGATGCATCTCTCAACATGGACTGATAATTGGGTATCCTTCCCAATCGACGAAGATGCTTATTATGACAGGCTGCAGGAGAAAATACACCATTCTGCTCGGACAAAAAAGTAAAGAGGAGGGAGCAGGATGTTTGTTAACAAATTCGGTTGGTGCAGAGGGATAGCAGACGCCCAAACCTTGTACAATTACGGTTTCGATTTCATAGAATGCCCACTGGCTTCATTAAGTCTGGAGGATGAGGCCGTACTTCGCAATGAGCTCTCTATTTACAGGAACAGTCCGATTGGGACGAGTGCGTTTAACATGTTTTTTCCTGGAGCGATCAAAATAGTTGGACCCGAAGCGAACACGGCTCGGATCAATCGATATATTGCCGCCTCGGCTCGTGTGTTGGATGAGCTTGGTGCTCAAGTTATTGTTCTAGGCAGCGGCAAATCACGCAATATTCCTGATGGCTGGGAAGTAGAGCGAGCGGAGGAGCAAATGCTGCAGGTACTGGAGCGAATTGCGGATGATTTTGTCGGAACGACAGTTAAGCTAGTCATCGAACCACTCAATCGCAAGGAATCGAATCTCATTAATAGTTTAGCGGATGCCGTTCATTTCGCCCGTCAGATCAACCGACCGCAAATACGGGTGCTGGCAGACTTGTTTCATATGGAAGAAGAGAAGGAATCATTAGATGAAATCCGCAAGCATAAAGACTGGCTCGATCATATCCATATCGCCGATACGAATCGGCTTTCGCCTGGCACAGGGCAATATCCACTTGACCGCTTATTTGCGAATCTACAGGAAATAGGTTACAAGGGAATGATCTCCTCAGAATGCAGGGTAGAGGATTTGCACAAGGAACTGCCTGCAGCTCTGGCCTTTATCACTTCATTGTGGGAGGGACAGAAGGCATGCGAAGATATGTCATCGTAGGAGCAGGCGTAAGGGCTCGTGCTATGTTTGCCTTACCTCTCGTTAATGATTTCAAGGAGACTGCTCTATTGGCAGGGATCTGCGATCCGAATCCGGTCCGTGCTCATTACTTGAGTGAAGAATGCGGAGGTATTCCAGTGTACGAAGATTTTGATCGTATGTTAGCAGAGGCGAAGCCGAATATTGTAATCGTGACGACACCGGATAATATCCACCACGAGTATATTATCCGAGCGCTTGAAGCAGGCTGTGATGCCATATCCGAGAAACCGATGACAACAGATGCCGAGAAATGCAAGGCTATTCTGGAAGCAGAGAAACGTACGGGAAGAAGAGTGTTCGTCACTTTCAACTGTAGGTACATGCCTTATGTTGTGCAAATCAAGCAGCTTTTAGATGAAGGCGTAATAGGACGTATTCTGAACGTCGATTTGCAGTGGTCTTTGGACACCATACACGGTGGAGAGTACTTTCGCAGATGGCACAGCAACATGGAGACTAGCGGTGGTCTGCTTGTGTGCAAGTCTACTCATCACTTCGACATGGTCAATTGGTGGCTGGGGGATGAGCCGGAGCGGGTTCATGCGTTCGGTGGAACTTATTTCTTCGGGCCTTCCCGGGATGAACGCGGTGAAAGATGTATGAATTGCAGCCATACCCGCTCATGCGAGTTTTATTACGATCTGCTGAGTGATGAGTTTCGGAGAGCCTATTACCACAATGGAGAAGCTAACGATGGTTATATGCGTGATAAATGTGTCTTCTCCGATGATGTGAATATATATGACACCATGACTGTCAATGTGAAATACAAGCAGGGAACACTGCTCAATTACTCCTTAAATGCATATAGTCCTTATGAGGGCTGGAGAGCCGTATTCATGGGAACGAAAGGCAGGATGGAAGTGGAGGAAGTCAAGCGGGGACTGTCCGAAGCTGAACCGTATACAACAATCAAATTATTCCGGCATCAGGGTGAAATGATCACTTATCAGAATAAAAAGGCCGGAGGATCGCATGGAGGAGGCGATGAACGTTTGAGGAAGATGCTGTTCGAGGCTGATATGCCTGATCCGCTCAATCAACAGGCAGGTTCATGGGCTGGCGCAATGTCTATGATCATTGGGGCAGCAGCCAATTTGTCAATTGCGGAGAATCGACCGATTGGGATCAACGAACTGCTGAATTAACGGCCTGGAGTTGGAGTATACTTACGTTTAATAAAGGTTTTGTCCGTATAGGAAATCATACGGACAGGACCTTTATTCTTTTGGAGCATACTTGCATAGTCTCCTTGCGGACATCTGATCATTTGATAAGTAAGTATATAGTGTGTATATTGGAATTATCATTTATGTAATGTGATTAGTCGGAATTTTGATGATAATAAATCTACGTTGATATTGGAGAGATACAAGATGAGCAATATACAGAATCGCACGAATAGTTCCGTACAACCCCTGTTTGAATCGTTTGCTTTGGGCTCCTTGACGCTTCGTAATCGAATCGTTATGGCACCCATGACAAGGTCATTTTCACCAAATGGAATACCAGATCTGAATGTAGCCGCCTATTATCGACGTCGGGCGGAGAATGGTGTCGGTCTTATTGTAACGGAGGGTACCGCCATTAACCATCCGGCAGCAGTGGAGAATGAGCGAATCCCCAATTTTCATGGATCTGCCCTGGAGGGCTGGGCCCGTGTAGTGAAAGAAGTGCACGAGGCTGGCGGAAGAATCGTACCGCAGCTCTGGCATGTTGGCATGACGCGTAAGATAGGCAGTTCGCCCAACCCGGAAGCGCTGCCGATTGGTCCATCTGGCCTTGATTTGGCAGGGAACAAAGTGACAGAACCGATGACAGAAGCTGAGATCGCTTCCGTCATTGAGGCTTTTGGACAAGCGGCAGCAGATGCGAAGAAACTAGGTTTCGACGGGGTTGAGATTCATGCCGCGCATGGTTATTTGATCGATCAGTTCTTCTGGGAGAGAACGAATCGACGGACGGATCGTTATGGGGGCGATAGGATTGCAAGGACCCGGTTTGCCGTCGAGATTATTGAATCAGTCAGAAAAGCGGTTGGACCTGATTATCCGATTATACTGCGCTTCTCACAGTGGAAATCTTCGGATTATACGGCCAAGCTGGCTGAAACCCCGGAGGAATTGGGACAGTTCCTGGCACCTCTTGCAGCCGCTGGAGTTGATGTGTTTCATTGCTCAACGCGACGTTTTTGGGAGCCGGAATTTGAGGGTTCAGAATTGAATTTGGCAGGCTGGACCAAAAAGCTGACTGGAAAACCAACGATTACCGTAGGATCGGTTGGTTTGAACGAGGTGTTCACCAGTGCCTTTACAGAAGGTAAGGGAGCTCATAACACCAATATTGATGAATTGATTGAAAGACTTGAGCGCAAGGAGTTCGATTTGGTAGCTGTTGGACGTTCTTTGCTGGTCGATCCTGCTTGGGCCACTAAGATTCAGGAGGGACGTATCGAAGAGCTGAAGCCTTTTACAGTTGATGCCTTACGAACACTAGTTTAATGTTTGGAGGGGGAGCGTATCGCTGGAAGTATAAGGTCAGGGGTTTAGTATCCGATGTTGCTCCCCCATTCACTTTAACTAACTAAAGCGGATGTCGAATACGAGCTAAACTCGCCTCCACCCAACCAACCGGACAAAATAAGCAGGAAAACCCGGGCTAAATCGGCCTGACCCAGCCAACCGAACAAAATAAGCAGGAAAACCCGGGCTAAATCGGCCTGACCCA
>JARBUQ010000209.1 GCA_029239545.1 Paenibacillus sp. | reverse complement strand
CCGTTACGGATGTCAATCGTCAAATTATGCTTTCGGCTATTGCTTGCGCACTGGTTCTCTCCGCCCTGCTCAGCTTGTATTTGTATCGGCCTGTCCGCAACATCGTCAAGCTGTTCGCCGGAAGAGACCAAAGAGGCACTGACTACCTGAACATTCGTGCCGGGATTGTGAAGATACAGGAAGAGAACGAAGGCTTTAAGCATCAGTTGAATACTTTCAGGCTCGAGATGCGCAAGACTGCTTTTCTCAATGCCTTATACGCGGAAACGAGCGGAAGAGAGCTGGAGCAGCGGTTTCTGCGGGACTTTGCAGCCTTCTATCATGCCAAATATTTCATCTTGTCCGCTTTTCGCATCCATAGCAAACCAGGACCTTCCCAAGAATTACATTCACTCCCTGCCGAGTCTTCGGCCTTTCTGGAGACCGAGCTTGGCAAGCGCTTCGAGCACTCCTTCCTCTTCACGATGAAGCCGGGGTACTCTGTAGCTCTGATTGGTCTTGAAAGTCCATTCGAACGTGATTACGCGATCAAACAGTTGAATACATTCGTTCGGCAGGCCAAAAGCTCAGCATGGAAGGGGCTTGTTACAGAGGTGGCCGTAAGCCGGGCTTATGCATCGGAGATCATTAATTGTACCAAGGCCTATCAGGATGTAACGGATTGCTTCAACTATCGCCACATGAATTCCGAAGATGCGCTCATTGACTTCCTGATGATTCGTCCTAATTGGAAGGTGTATGCCCCGCTTGATGAGATCGAGAAGGCCGCCCAATGTCTCGTTATAGGAAACATAGAGGAATGCGTTCGTACCATCGACGGCTTGTTTCGTCATAATGAGGAGCGCGGCATCCATCGTATTCAAATGGCCTCCATCGCTACAACGATCCTGTATGAGCTGCTCAAGCACGGAGATCTGAACGACTCCGAAGCGAAGCGCATCTTCACTCTGGAGAAGGCCTTCCACCAGCAGTTGGATTCCCCAGCAGGGCCAGACGATATCCGGAATGCTCTGATCGGGATTGTTCACATGATCGCCGCCGACTCATCCAAACCGGATCCGAAGCGCAAGCTGGATCCAGCATTCATTGCTCATTATATCGAGTCCCATTACATGGACAATCTCCACTTGGACCATATGGCGGAGAAGCTTCAAACAACCCCGAAATATTTTTCCAACTATTTCAAGAAGACGTTCGGGATTAATTTTGTCGAGTATTTGAACAAGGTCCGGCTGCTTCAGGCAAAGGAAATGATGAAGCGTCCCGAGCTATCGATTACGGAGATCGGCGAGAAAAGCGGTTATTTGAACGCCTCCACGTTCACCAGCACCTTCAAAAAACTGTACGGCATCTCGCCTAGCGAATATCGCAAGCAAATGAATCGGTGATCTAACATTGCTTCCGGTATTCGCTTGGCGATCCTCCCCAATATTTCCTGAAGGTACTTGTAAAGGTCGAAGCATTCGAATATCCGGTTTTCTCTCCAATTTCTGCAACTGACATCTCCGTGTTTTTCAACAAATCCTTTGCATGTGTCAATCGCACGGTATTAAGATACTCTACAAAATTGATATGAAAGTTTTTTTTGAAATAATTCGAAAAGTATTTGGCCGATGTTCCTGTAATTTCAGCCATATGATCCAAATGTAAATTATCCATGTAGTTGTTTTCAATATAATTGGCTACATAAGCAGGATTCAGCTTGTTCTTGTGATCGCGCTTCGTTTTATCCATGATGACCCGAATCGCATGAAGGAGGGCGTCTCTCGTCGCTTCGTAATGATAGGCGCTCTCAAGCTTTTGGTTAAACTCCAGCTCCAAAGCCAAAATCTCCTTCGCTGCAATACCGCTCATCTCCAGCTGCTTGATTAAATAATAAAAGATGGTTTTGACAACAGGCACCAGCTGGTGGTAGTGAATATGCCGTCTCAGGTTGCCTATCAATATATCATCTATAATTCGCATGCATTCCGCTTCGTTCCCGCTCACCAGACAACTGGAAGCTCTTTCAATCTCATTCAGCGGAAAATATACCTTCCACGTAAACCTGATTGCGTGATAGTCAATAACCGGATCCTCGCTATGGATATTCCGGTAGATGAAGCAATCCGCCAACTCCTGATAAGCCTTATGGCAATTAGCTGTTAAGGAAGGATATAACCGGCTGACCGCTATTACTAAAGTATAGTCTTTACATACCCCGGCTTGAGCTAACTTCACATAACTGCTCAATTGCCTAAGCGCATGATCACGATCAGATGGTTGTTGAAGTCCGATCATTGCCAAGTATCTTCGATTCGTCAGCTGGAACACGACCGTTCGGCCTAACCGCTCCTGAAGACCTTCCTGAATTTCACTAGTAATATCACCCCTGGATGGTTCACTATTTGGACCAGGGAGGAGATGGAGAGCAGCCAGAATGAAATTTTTTCCCAGAAAAATATCAGCATTATAAGGCTCCAGTCGAAGCTCTGCTTCTTCGGAAGGAGAATCATTTTGCAGCATATGAAGAAACGCGCTTTTACGCATCTCGGCTCGAATGAAATGCATCTGGGCTTTGTGGGATTCATTCTCCTGCTGAATTTGCATGATTCCAGTAACAATGTTGCGAAAATTGGCTCCTCCTTGATCCCTCCCTCCGATCTGCAAAATGATGCTGCGTACCGACTTAAATAAATAATAACTGAGAAGAGCTGACAGCAGCACCGCACATACAATGGCAATCACGATAATTAGTCGATTCGTATCCGTGACCGATTTCATATTCGCGAACTTGTAAGGCGCCTTGATGATGTACGTGAACTCATTGTAATCCGATTTGGAAAGTGTATATTCGAAGTCCTTTTTCTTCCATGTAGTTTCAATATTTTTACTGACATTTAGATCCTTTAACGCTTCCACTATATCCCACTTGGCTTCAGTGTTCAGAATGACACTCTGATCCTGATCCAATACAATTAATGAGGTCCCCTGCATCATGGCCGCTTGATAGATATGCTGCATCAATCGATCCATATTGAGAAGAACGAGAACGTTCTGATCGGACAACAGATTGCTGCCCAGCACCACGAGGAGATTATGCTGCGTATTCGCGACAGCCCCTATCTTGCTGTACATTTGGGCGGGAAACACCATGAGTGGATGGGGCGAGCCAGCGAAGGACTTCCAGAAATCTGAATTATAGGTTTTATGATTGTATTGTTGACGGAACAGCTCATCCATAGCAATCGTACCGACCGCCGTGATGGCCAGATTGGAATATTTGTGGAACACCACTACCTCCTCGATGTAATCGAAGGAAGTAGTGAGCTTTCCGATATCCTTGTACATGCGATTCGCTTCATTCAGATCAACGGTTCCGTCATTCGGTGACTTCCAAGTGTTATAAGGGAGCATTTGAATGGAATACATGACATCATTAATATCCTTGAAGCTCTCATCGAAAGAGCGGATCATGTTTTTTACAAGCAGCTTATTGTTTTCACTGACCTGGCTGTACACGCTCGCAAGCGAATTTTTGTATACCAAATAATTGGAAGTAAACAGGATGCTAACAACCAATAACAGCGCTCCAAAAATTTTGATCAGGTCTTTGCTGGCAAACAAACTGATATTCAGCTTCATTGCCACACCCCCCACAAGAGAAACCAGAGATTCCAGACATTTCTGTTATATAACACATATTTCGACAGACCGTGCATTATCCCTTTTCGGAGCCGAGCATAATTCCTTTGGCAAAATATTTTTGAGCAAACGGATAAATCATAAGCACGGGAACCATGGAAATAAAAATGGTAGCGTTTTTGAGCGATTGGGGGGTCAGCGTAGCCTGTTCGATCAACCCTGTCTCTCTGACTGTATCATAGAATAACATCTCCCGCAGCACCACCTGCAGCGGATACAAATTGGCATCATTCAAGTAAATCATAGGAATGAAAAAGCTGTTCCAATGACCCATGAAGTAGAACAAACCAATGGAAGCCAGCGCTGGCTTGGACAACGGGATCGTGATTTGGAACAAAATCCGATATTCCGATGCCCCATCGACGACAGCCGATTCACGCAGCGAGCTCGAAAGCGACTCGTAGAAGCTTTTGAGAATGAGCAGCTCCAGAGTCCAGATCGCATTCGGTAATACTAGCGCCCACATCGTATCAATAAGCTGCAGCTTTTGCACGATCAAATAAGTAGGGATGATGCCTCCGCTCAGAAACATGGTCAGCACGATGGCAATGATGAACCCTTTTCTCCCTACAAAATTAGGTCTCGATAGCGGATACGCCGCAACAGCTGTCATCAGAAGATTAATGCCTGTTCCAACACTCGTATAGACAATTGTATTCAGATAAGCTCTCGGAATTCTTGGTGTTTCTAATATTTGCTTATACGCCTCCATATTGAAGCCCTTCGGCCACAGGAATACCTTGTTCTGTACAATACTTGCCGTATCACTGAACGAGATGGCTACGATATATACGACGGGATATACAGTTAGAATAGCGACCAGACCGAGGATGATCATAAGAATGACATCAAAGATCGTTATTTTCTGCCAAACACTTCGCGCTACCACAGCCCTCTCCCCCCCGCTCTTCTGCTCAGAACGTTGGTTAACAGCAGCATAATAAGCGCAATAATCGCTTCAAAAAGCCCTACCGCCGCCGCAAAGCTATAATTCGTTTCAAGCAGCCCTTTACGATACACATAGGTTGAGAATACATCTGCCACATCATAGGTCATAGGGTTATATAACAGCAGAACCTTCTCATATCCGATCCGGAACACAGAGCCGCTCTTGATTATGAACAAAATCAGAATGGTTGGCATAATGCTGGGCAGAGTAATGTAGCGCATCATCTGAAACCGCTTCGCGCCATCCACCTTGGCTGCTTCATATAAGGTTGGATCGATGCTTGCAATGGCCGCCAAATAAATAATCGCCTCATAACCCATGTGCTGCCAGATCTCCGAGGATACGTAGATGGTACGGAACCATTCAGGCGCAACGAGAAAATAGATGCCTTCAAAGCCCATTGCCTTGAGCAGCTCATTGATTACACCATGAGTCGGAGATAGAAAATCGATGATCATGCTGCTGACAATGACAACGGACAGAAAAGCCGGAAGGTAGCTGAACGTTTGCACAATCTTTTTGAAGCGAACGCTGCGCACTTCATTCAGCAGCAGGGCGAAGAGGATCGGAAAAGGAAATGCCCATGCCAAAGTGAAAATGCCTAGCAGAAAGGTGTTTTTAAACAGCAGCCAGAAATCCGGGCTATCAATAAATCGGCGGAAGTGCTCCAGACCGACCCATTCGCTTTTCAGTATTCCATCGTACACATTGTAGTCCTTGAAAGCTATAATTAAACCGTATAAGGGACCATACCGGAATAGAATGTAAAAGACGATACAGGGAATAAACAGAATGAGCAGCTGCCTATCCCGCTTAATATGACGCCAAACCGTTGTAAGGGCAGGGGGGCGGCCTGCTTGCCGCCGTACGAGCTCTGGTTGATTGGTTTGCAAGGGTATTCCTCCTATCTGCAAGTACAGAGCACCCGGACAAAGCCCGCTCCGGGTGCTGCTGTTCCACATAACTCAGCTTCTTATTTATTTCGTTTCGTTGTATCGCTTTTGGGCGGCATTATAGGCGTCGATCAGCTTGGCTGTACCGAGCTTCTCTACACTCTGCAGCCATTCCTTCCAATCCGCTTCGCCGAATTCTTTTTTCATTACATATTTTGTGCTGAATTCATTAGCTGCCTTATCCAGGGTAACTCTGAGCTCTGCCAGCGTCTTGGTCTCCTCGTCCGTAAACTTCAATACAGGATCGGCAGCCTCGAATTTATTGGATTTTACGATTTTATCCTGTGCTTCCTTCTCTTTCTCCGTGAAGTTAAAGTATACATTGCGCTTGTCTGGCCGCAGCACCATCGATTCAATCCATAAGCCATATTGACTCTCCAGCGCATAAATATCCACGTTCGGAATGTCCTTCAGCTCGGGATAGACCGGCTTGCCATTTTCCATTTTGAAGGTTTCTCCTTCAATCCCCATCGTGAGAAAGGTTCCTCCGGCCGGACTGGTTAGGTAGTCCAACAGCTTTAATGCAACTTCTTTATTTTTGCCTTCCGATACAACGAGTCCAAAGTTGTCGATTCTGGGTAACGTCCTTATATTTCCGGTCGGTCCCACAGGATTGCCATACCTCAGATTATATTCAGGAGACGTCGCTTTCACTTGATTGGCGAACAGATCCAGTCTTCCGATCCAGTCGAAAGTGACGAATGACTTGTTGTTGGTTGTCATTTTCGCTGTCCAGGAAGCTTCTGTATCGGTAATAAACTCGGGATCGATTAACCCTTCATTGTACAGCTTCTTCATAAAATCAAGCATGTCCTTATATTCCGGAGTTGAGTAAGCGAGCTTCCAGGTTTTCGTTTTCTCATCGTAGAAGGCCGGGAAGCTGCTGCCGCCAATTCCCCATCCATAGGACCAATCGCGGAAAATATTTTCCTTCGTCTTGGAGGCGTACGGGTAGGACTGAGGGTTCGCTTCCTTGAGCTTCTTAAGCGCCTGATAGAACTCCTCCGTATTCGTCCATTCCTTGATCCCGAGCTTATCGAAGATATCCTTCCGATATAAGAAGCCATGATTGACATCGCGCTGCAGGCCATAGGAAGGCCAAGTAAACAGATTGTTCTTATCATCTGTCCACGACTTCATAATCCAATTGTTCTCAGCGTTGTCGATATACAGCTTCTTGAAGTTGGGAAGGTCCTTTAAGTAAGGATTGATCGCGGTTAAGGCACCTTGTCCGCCCATCTTGTTGGCTTCGGCGAGCGTCAGTCCGCTGAAGATGTCCGGCAGCTTGCCGGACGCGAGGACGATCTTGAGCTTATCCTTGTAGATCTGCGCAGAGTGTACTTGGATATCCAGGGTGATGCCTGTGCGCTTTTCTATTTCCTTCACGAAAAGGGAATCAGCTAGATTGCTTGGAGGACGATCAATCGAGACCATCCATGTGAGGGTAGTCGGCTTGTCGACAATGGGAAGCTTGATGCCTCCTGTATCACCGGTGGCAGCCGTAGATGCCTTCGGTGAAGGTAACGGGGCTTGGGTTGCGGGTCCATTTGTACCACTTCCTGCTCCACTGCAGCCATTGAGCAGCGCTACTGCTAATGAAACGGCAAAAATCATAACGAGGGGCTTACGAGACATTTCATTCTTCCTCCCTTTTTCTTCCATGAGTTCAGAGCATGTGTGGAACTTGCACCAACACATTTCCCATTATAGAGAGCGCAAGCCACAAGTAAATAAAGCGTTTTCATAAACCTTTAATTTTTCGTAGTCGAGGAGCCCAATTTCCTAAACTCCTTATGGATGAAGCCCTTTCGAGATGGAAATTTCACAAGTGATAGAAAATGAGATAATTCAATCGGCAAAAACGGTGGGCGTAGGAAGCGGATTATTATTACTTTTTGCATGGTAGTTGTTGTGTGATTAGCCATCTGACTCTCCACAACCTCTACAAGCAACCTACTACCGCAAGCCATCCCCCACGGCAAAGCAAGTTCATAGGAAAAGGGGAAAACCTTTCGGTCTTCCCCCCAGAAACTTATACTTTAAGCTACTTTACGCTCTCACCAACCAAAAAACAGCGCCTCCTCGTGGGAAGCGCTGCTCTTATTGG
>JARBUQ010000208.1 GCA_029239545.1 Paenibacillus sp. | reverse complement strand
CCTCGATAAGAACCTTATACACACAGTGTAACAGCCCTCACTGAACAATCTCTTAACAACTCCCAGTTGGAGTATAAGTGATTTGCTTGTCGGCACAAATTCTGGTACGTTCAACAAGAGGAATGGGTGTCAGCTATCGTTTATAGACAGATTAATTGGGTTAATAAATGGTATATGGTTTACGAGAGTTCCATTCAAGGAGGGTAACGAGATGTATAACAAGATTCTTATCCCTATCGATGGTTCAGAGCATGCAAAACACGCCCTGACTCACGCCATTCAATTGGCTAAGAGCACAAACCCTGGAGCCATTCTTACTATTGTGCATGTGAAGATGATATTGCCTTATCTTGAGCCGGTGTCCGGCGTGAATGTGCTGGAAATGCAAGAGGAAGAAGCGCAGCAGCACATTCAACCAGCTGTTGAGCAAGTGAAGGAGGCAGGCCTCCAACACTTCTGGCTGAGTGTCCAAGGTGATCCTGCCCTTACGATCTGCAAAGCCGCCAAAGAGAGCGGCTACGACTTGATCGTAATGGGCAGCCGGGGTCTGGGACGCTTCAAGGAAGCTGTGCTCGGCAGTGTCAGCCACACCGTGATTCAGCACTCTCCTTGTCCCGTGCTCATTGTAAAGTGAGACAGCGGAGCTCATAATAACCGTTCTGTTATGCCGGACGGTTATTATGAATCTATGCCGCGATTCTTGATCAGCCCTGCTGAAGCCAGCAGCTTGTACATCCCCAGGCTTTGCACAAGGAACAGAGCCGGCATAATATCCATCCGATAGCGGGTCTGAATTTCAATAGCAACATGGATCAAGGCGTAACCGAGTATAAGAATCACATACAGGAGATACCCTGAACTCATATTTCTCACCCGTTGTCTGGCTAACAAGAGCGACAGCATCCCAATGAATCCGAATAAACTCATAAGCAGGTAGCCGACTCGCTCCGCTTGAATTGATAGTCTCTGCAGCTCAGGCCTGTCTTGCTGCCATAAGCTCCACATATAGGCGGAATCCTCATTCCCCCACATGATCGTAAGCTTACGTAACAACAGCTCCAGCAACGCCTTCTTGTCCTCCACTCGCTCCAGCAACAGGCGCTTTGTCGCTTCATTGCGCTCTTCACCCAGCGCGTACTGAGTAACATAGGCATTGTCCTCGAGAGACCAGCCCCCATTGGTTGCCGGGTTGACCCCAACCATGAACTTGTAGTAGGGCTCCGGGTTGGCCAGCGGATAAGGAGTCACTCCTGACGCCTGAAGGGACAAGCTTGCCGCTTGTTGAACGAGTCCGTACACGATAACAACCCCGACTGCTCTAAGCAGAAGCTTCCACCCAGGTGCAGCAAGTGCATGACCTTCAGCATCACTCTCGACACGCTTCGGCATCAGCTCATACAACACCACAAATGCCAAATAGGCGGCAATGAATGCACTCCCGAGCGGCCTCATCAAGTTGGCCAGTCCTAAGAATAATCCGACAAGCACCCAGCGCCCGGTCCGTAATTCCCCCTGATCTCTTACCGCGAAATACAGTCCTAGAAAGAAGAAGAAGGTAGAGATATGCTGATTGGTTAATACCGAACACATCATGATCTGCGGAACATATAACGCAAAAGATAAGGAAGCTGCTCTTGCACACCATTCACCGAACACTCTGGATGTCGAGATGTAGATAAGCGCGACGGTTGCCGTATTAAACAGCACATTGAAAACCTTCAGCACGATCAGATGGTCACCAAACAGCTGGAGCAGCAGCGCCTCGTACATCGTGAAGCCCAGTTGATACACCCAGCGTGTGAAATATTCCGAGGTACCGAAGGAAAGGTCTCCCAGAACGGTACTGCGTGCGGCGCTATACATATCCAGGAAGTCCGACACCGGCTGTGTGTCCACATACACAATCCAGCCCAACCGCAAGCCTGCCGCCATGATCAGGATGAGAATCAGTGCCTGCGTCCTGGACAAGAAGCGATACATCCCATAGGCGATGGCCAGGATCCCAATCCCCGCTGTCAGAACAAGACTTGCAGCTGCCAGAGGCGAACCTGTCCAGCCTACTGTATTCTTAAAGGCATAAACACTTGTCCAGGCGAAGAAAACCGTTCCCAAAAGCAATATAAATCGCGTCACAGTTGACGTTATAACCGCTTGCAAGCAAATCACCCCATACCCAAAGAATAGCCTACTGCTCCTCGCAAGTACAGAAGCACACAAGCAGAAAGGCTATAAGCAAGAGCGGCTTGTTAACTACTCGGAAGGGACAGGCAACAGCACGGTGAACAGAGCGCCCTCCCCGAGCGTGCTCTCCACGGTTACAGAGCCTTTATGCATGCTCACGATTTTACTCACAATCGAGAGTCCTAACCCGCTTCCGTTGTTATACCTGGAACGATTCCTGGACTTATCTGCTTTATAGAACCGCTCGAATATATGCGCCTGGTCCTCAAGGGCGATTCCAGCTCCCGTATCCCAAATGCTCACAAAAACCGCTTGCTCTCTTTTCCTCAATTCAATACCGATCGTCCCGCCACTCTGGGTAAATTTGATGCTGTTATTGATCAGATTAATCCACACTTGGCTAAGTAACTCTTCATCCCCCAGGTATTCTGTCTCCTCCAGGGAGACATCCATCTCTATGTTCTTCTCCACCCATTGCGGCTCACAGGCTAACACAATGTTGCGGATCTGCTTGTCCATCCTGAACCGCTTGGGCTCGAAGGGATGATGCTGCGATTCCAGGGAGGTGAGCTTGAGCAGATTGTCGCTTAGCTTCGATAAACGTCTGCTTTCCATCTCAATAATGCCCAGATAGCGATCCCGATCCTCCGGACTTACCTTTTCACTCTGCAGCGCTCTGGTAAACCCGCTAATGGAGGTAAGTGGAGACTGAATTTCATGCGAGACGTTCGATATGAATTCCTGACGAAGCCGCTCCATCTCGTTCAACTCAACAGCCATGTTATTCAAACTCTCGGCAATGGCCCCAAAAGGGCCGCGATAATGCTGCTCCGGCTGTAGGCTGACGGTGAAATCGCCTTTGGCCATTCGCTTCATAGCGTCGATGATCGCTTGCAGCGGATTCATATTCTTCCGTTTTCTTATGCCCATAACAGCAGCCAGCAGCGTCATCAGGGAGAATGAAGTCAGAATCGTTATAAGCTGCTTGCCATAATCGTGAAATAAACTGGGGGTTGCCGATTGTACAAACAAAGCATGGGTCTGCCCATTCAGCACAACGGGCTGGCCGGTTGTAGCTACTCCAGATCCGAAGGGATTATGCCGAGGCAGCTTCCTGACCTGCCCGCCCGCCAGAACGTGCTGGATTTCTTCCTGGGTTACGTCGATAGTTGTTTGATACGGCTGCTCCGCAGAAGACAATGTCCTTGATGCAGAGACAGGCCCAGGGACGAACTCCTTGCGATTGCCCGCCATATCGACTAATAAGATATGGTCGTTTCGCAGACTCACTGCTTGCTGTACGGTTTCGTCCGGATTCCCCTCACGATCCAAGTTGTACAGAGCTGCTACTGTACTGCCTCGCACCATCATTTCGTCCCAATGACGGGGCTTCGTATAGGAATCGTATAGAAAGGAAGTGAGCAGGAAGGCGATCGTCCAGACGAAGGACATCATCAGGATGACCTGAACAATACGAAGAGCAATGAACCGTTTCTTCATCCCTGCACCTCGAGCCGGTATCCAAGACCGCGAATGGTGCTGATGCGGAAGGAGCAGCGATCCTCCGGGAACCTCTCACGCAGACGGTTGATATGAACGTCCACTGTCCGTTCATTGCCTTCGAAGTCATATCCCCATATTTGTTCGATAAGCTGCTCTCTTGAAATCGTCTTGCCAGGATAACTGGCCAGCTTGAACAGCAGCTCGAATTCTTTAAGCGGCAAGGTTAAGTTCTTCCCTTCCAGTATCACCTCGTACGTCTTGCGATTAAGCTCCAGCTCTCCGGCTTGCACAATCTGGGAGATGGCTATTTTGTAACGCTTAAGCAAAGCCTTCACCCTTACTACTAATTCCAGCGGCTCGAAGGGCTTCACCACGTAATCATCTGCTCCTAACTCGAAGCCTCTGATCTTCTGCCCGGTCTCGCCCATCGCCGTAAGCATAAGCACAGGCAAGTCATAATGCTCACGCAGCTCCTTGATGACTTGCCAGCCGTCCATGTTCGGCATCATAATATCCAGAATAACCAGATCCGGCGCCGACGTTTCCAGCATAGCAAGCGCCTCTACTCCGTCGCAGGCTTCTATCACTTCGAATCCTTCCTTGCTTAAGAATACCCGAACAAGCTCCCGAATATGAGGATCATCGTCTACCAGCAGCAGTTTGGTCATACTCGCGCTTCCTTTCCGTATGGAGCTCCAAGCTCCGTCTCCTGCTTCATCCGAAGCTGCTGATCGGCGAATTCCCGGTATAATGAATGGGATTCGTAGAGCTCGAAGTGAGTACCTTTACCCGTCAGCTTGCCTTTATCCACGAACAGAATCTGATGAGCGTCCACGACTGTTGATAGCCGATGTGCGATAACAAGTGTAGTCCGCCCTTTCATCAGGTTGTGAAAAGCTTGCTGAACGACAATTTCCGATTTACTGTCGAGACTGGAGGTAGCTTCATCCAACATAAGAATGCTAGGATTCCGCAGCAAAGCTCTCGCGATTGCAATGCGCTGCCGCTGTCCGCCGGAGAGCTTGATGCCCCGTTCGCCAACCTGTGTCTCATATTTCTCAGGCAGCTCCTCTATGAAGCTGTCTGCATAAGCCATAGCGGCAGCGGACTGAAGCTCCTGATCCGACACCTCGCGGTCCATGCCATAACAAATGTTATTGCGGATCGTGCCTGAGAGAAGCGGGCTTTCCTGTGACACATATCCGATTTTGGCTCTCCAGGATTGCAGCGAATAGTTCTTGATCGGTTCAGAACCGAGAAGAATCTCTCCCGAATTGGGCTCGTAGTAACGCTCGAGGAGCGAGAACAGCGTGGTCTTGCCGCTTCCGCTCGGACCTACAATCGCAGTGACCTTGCCGGGTTGTAGGCTGAAGGAAATATCCTCGAGAACCGCTTCGCTATCTTGGGAATAGGCGAAGGAAATATGATCAACCACTATTGGCTCATCCACCTTCTGCAGCTCGCGACCCGTGTTCGGGTCCTCCTCTTCGGAATGAAGAATCGTGATCATCCGCTCCGTTGCCCCTCTGGCTTTCTGAAGCTGAGTGAAGAACTGGGTAATCTGGGTTACCGGAAGCATGATCTGAATGAGATACAGGATGAACGCAACGAGATCTCCAGCACTTAATGCCCCGCTAGACACGCGCACACCGCCGTACCCTATGATCAGCACTAGCAGCAGCATCATAACGGTGGACATGATCGGCGCAATCATCGCCGACACTTTGCCTTCTTTTAACCCGAATTTGAATAAATTGTTGATCCCCGACAATCCCCGCTCATATTCGACCGTCTCCGCATTGGAGGATTTCACCAGACGAATCTCAGATACAACCTGCGTAAGAATTCCAGTGAATCTGGCGGTTTCGTCCTGTACGCCCTTGGAAATCTTGAACATCTGTCTGCCGAGTGGAACAAGGGCTAATACTGCGAGCGGGACTGCCGTCAGCATCGTTAATGTCATTTTCCAATCCAGCACGAGCAGTAAAGTAACGGACCCTATAATCGAAACCATTCCGGTAATGAAGCTTGACAAATGTTCACTGATGAAGCCTTTGACCAAGCCGGTGTCGTTGGTTACCCGACTAATCGTTTCCCCGGTCTCCTGACTGTCATAATAGGGAACTCGCAGCACAAGCAGCTTCTTCCACAGCCGCTCTCTCAGCTTAGCCACCACATGCTGGCCTGCCCGATTGAACAAATAGATCGATAACCCTGCAGCTACAGCCTGAACGATAAAAGCCGCAGCCAATAAAACGATTTGTCCAACCCCGATGGAGGACAGCGAGAAGCCGTCGACCAGACTCTTAGTGAATAAGGGGACAATTAAACTAACTATGGTGGTAGTCATGCTGAATGTAAGTGCAATTGCAATCAGCTTCTTGGGTGGTTTGGTTTGCTGGATCAGTTGGTAGAACTGTTTCCAGGTCGCTTTTGGGACTGGTTCTGACATAATTCGCGCTCCTATCTGTTTCGTTCGACTTATCTCGTCTTTATTAAGATGTACAGGTTGCTCTACTATAAAACCTTACGCTGGCACTTATATTCCGTTTCACATACTATAAGACTTCTATGTGAACGGAATATAAACGGATGCAAGAAAAACATATTTCCGAGACTTTAGACGTAAATCTTTGAATCATTTGAACCATGGTAATAACTGGTCATTTCATGAAATAATGAACTAGCACAATCCACTCCGCTTATGTTGAGTGGATTGTTTATTTGCTTCCTGAAGAATACGTCGCGGCACAGTATGGAGTAGATTACGGTTTAGATATTTTTTTCCGGGGTAATAGATAGAGTATGTGTGCAGAAGCTGTTAGTACTAGCAGATGACATCTTGTGGTTGCGGATGGATTCTACTTGCTAAATAAATAGAGAGAATTGCTAGGAGGAAACTATCTTGAAAAAGTGGACAGTCATGGTATCAACAGTTATTTCATTAATGGTAATTGCGGGATGCGGGAACAGCACGGATACCGTGAAGGAAGAGAACACAGGGAACATTGCGAACACCGGGAACACAGGAGCAACTCCGTCGAAAGTCGACAAGGGTGAACCTAAGGAAAATGTGCCCACGGTCGAAGAATTAATTAAAAAAACAATTGAGGCTAGTCAAAGTCTCAAGAGCTACTCGATGGACATTCAAATGGATCAGAATATGTCTACAGAGGCCAATGGTAATTTGCAGGAACAAAAAATAAACATGACCATAAAGACCGATATGATTAAAGAGCCCCTCACTATGTATCAGGAAATTAAAATGAACATACCGGGCATGCCTCAGGCTCAGGAAACCAAACAATATATCACGCAAGAGGGTCTGTTTACTCAGGCACAAGGAAAATGGATTAAACTCCCAGATGAGGCCAACAATCAATTGCTCTCAAGCCTTAATGGTCAGGGAAGTCCGGAAAAGCAGTTGGAGCATTTCAATACCATTTCGAAGGACACGAAGGTCAGTGAAGAAGGGAACAACTATGTGTTGAAAGCTACCGTTTCCGGAGACAGTGTCAAGGAGTTGGCCAAGCAGCTCATGAATAGCTCAGGAAGTGCCAATCCGGAATTGGAAACCATGATGGGACAGATGAACATTACCCATTTGAAGCTTACTTATGTGATCCAGAAAAAAGAGTATTTGCCGGTCCGTATGAATGTCGAAATGATTATGGATATGAAGCAGGATACGAATAAGATTGCAATGGATATGAAGATGGACAGCGCTTTTTCTAAATATAATGAAATCAAAGAAATTAAAGTGCCTCAGGAAGTACTGGACAGCGCTAAATGAGAAGGGTTCGGAAGGAAGAGGTGTCAGTTGATGATGCCTCTTCTTTTATGAACTTATTAGAAAGTTTAAGATTCTGGGGGGAGACCGAAGGGAATTCACGTTATTTCCGGTTCATTGGCGGGGTGTTGGGAATTAGTTGCAAAAAAGCAATTAATTCGAGTTGACCCGACTAGTGAGGCCGGATTAGTTGCAGAAAAGCAATAAAATGGGCAAGAGAGTCGATTA
>JARBUQ010000207.1 GCA_029239545.1 Paenibacillus sp. | reverse complement strand
ACCAAATACAGGGGAATCATAATCGTAATCCCCGGTACGAACATCATTCCAAGAAACAAGAGGAAGATGGCATTGTTGCCAGGAAAACGAAGCTTGGCGAATGCGAAGCCTGCCATCGCGAATATGACATTAATCCCTAGCAGCGTCCAGAACGCCACATTAACGCTGTTCAGGAAATATTTGAAGAAATTCAAACGATTCCATACGTCAACATACGTTTCCCAATGCCACTTGCCATGAGGCAGCAAGGAGTAAGTATTCATTACATCAAGCGGTGCCTTAAAGGATGCCCCAATCATCCAGGTTAACGGGTAGAGGCATAACAAACCCCAGACGGTAAGCAGCAAGTACAGAATGACAGTATTAGTTCTTTTCACTGCGCATCACCTCCCTGAGACTTGTCACGGAATAACCGCAGGCTAATCATGGATAAGACAAAGGTAATCAGAAACAGCGTCCACCCCATTGCATTGGCTCGGCCCAGGTCGCCATTCTGAAAGGCTTCCTGATAGATCAGCACGTTGACGACCATCGTCTCGCCGGCTGGACCACCCTTGGTCATGACCCATATTTGGCTGAACACCTGCAGCGCCCCATCCAGGTTCATAATAACTGCAATGACCGTAATCGGCATCAGAATCGGCCAAGTGATGTGCAGCAGCTTGTGCCAGGCATTCGCCCCGTCGATCTCGGCCGCTTCGTACAGATGCGGGTCCACGGTTTGCAGTCCGGCAAAGAACAGAATCAAATTCCCTGGAATAGAGCCCCAAATAATCGTGACGAGCACTGCTGGCAGGGCTGTTCTCAATTCTCCGAGCCAACCATTCACCGCTACCCATTCCTCAAGTCCAATAGCAGTCAGCATCTGATTCAAGGCACCCGTCGGTTCGTAAATCCCTTGCCATACATAGAAAATGGCAACCGACGAAGTAACCATTGGAAGCAGGAATACGGTCCGAAACAATTTAGCTCCGCGAACGATGCTTTGAAGCAGCACAGCAAGCACAAGCGATAGAGGCACGACAACAAACACCATAGTCAGCGCAATCCAAGTGTTGTTTAGGAGAGCCTGCCAGAAAAACCGTGTCAGAATGACATTGCCGCCAAGCAAAAAGTCTTTGAAATTATCAAGTCCTGCGAATCTGGCATTCCAGATCATTTGTCCTTGACCAAGATGATAGAAAGATAAAACCAACGAAAATAAAACCGTGAACAAACCAATTACCATGAACAGGATGACTGCGGGAGCTATGAGAACATATCCGGCAATTCTTTCCCGTAGCACATCTCTTCGGATACTCATCTGTGAATAACACCCCTGTCTTAAAGACCGGGGAAGGAGAATGCTTCTCCCTCTCCGGCATTGCATTAATGTCGTTGCTACTTGGCTTCCTTGGCTTTGAAAGCTTCTGCTGCCTTGTCATAATCCTTGGCCGCATCTTCTACTGTCATCTCGCCCAACATGACCTTCACCATATTGTTGTGGAACACTTTCCAATCATCCTTATACACTTCCTGACCGATTGTCGGATTCTCCGACCACCAGTTGCTTTCACTGCTGAGCGATTCAGCCATCGCTTTGAGCGAATCATTAAGCTTGGAAGTGTCTTTGATCTTCACGGCCGGCAAGTCGAACGCATTGTTCGCATACAAGACTTGACCTTCCTCAGATGTCAGGAATTTGACGAACTCGATCGCTTCTTTCTTATGCGGGCTGTCATTGTTAGCGACGATTTGTACGAGCGGGAACGGAGTAACCGTTGCGTTCGCTACAACGGAGCCTTCATAAGCTGGAACACGGAAGCTGAATATGTCATCCGGATTCATGCCAAGCGCTTTCAAAGTAGCGTAAGTGAAGGTGCCTCCAATGCTGAACGCTGCCTTTCCCTGAGCGAATGCTTGGTCAGCCGCATCGATATCAAGCGTAACCGAACCAGGCAGGATCAGGCCCTTCTTCGCCATGTCATCAATGATCTTCAACGACCAGATATGCTTCGGATCCGACAGCAACTCATCGCGTTTCATGAATTTCGTGAACGATTCCGGACCGTTCTTCATGTAATCCACGAAGTTAACGAACCAGGAGGAATATACACCTGCTGCTTTGGCGCTGAACACGAGTCCAGGGGTGCCTGTCTTCTGCTTGACTGTGTTCATCATAGTCAGCCACTCTTCCATCGTCTTCGGAGCTTTTGCATCCAGACCCGCGCTCTTGACCAGCTTTTTATTACCGTAGACCATGTAGAAAGCGCCAACATCAAGCGGCAGACCATACGTTTGTCCAGCCTTCGCTGCTTTGATCCAGTTGCTGGATTTCTCGGACTTGGCATAAGCCTCTACATTAGCTTGAGAGACTGTAACGCCTGTAAGCGCTGCCGGAAGAAAGCCTGATTTCCATGCTGCGTCTTTTCCAAGCTCCGCCGACCACTCTACAGCCTTGCCGTCGTAAGCACCACCCAATGGAGAAGCATGGTAAGCCCAAATGTCAGGCAAGTTGCCAGCTGCGGCTGAGGCTGTAAGCTTTTGGAAGTAAGCTTCATCCGGTGTTGTCGCTGTTGTCTCCACCGTGATTCCGGTTTTCTTCTTGAAAGCGTCTGCAACAGCTTTGAAGCCTGGGTCGAAAGCGATTTTCCAGTGCCACATTGTGAGCTTAACATCGCTTTTGGGAGCCGTTGTCGCTTCACTTTTGGGCGAGGAACTCGCGGTTGTGCTGCCGTTGTCGCTGCTGTTGCCTCCACAAGCTGCCAATGAGAACACCATTGCTGCACTGAGGACCATTGCGCCCCATTTTCTAATAGGCTGTATGCTCTTAATCATGCCAATCCACATCCCCTTTATTCTTATTTTTTTGTTCCTGCAGCTCTAATATTAGGACCTTAATCGACTTTCATCTTTACCATTCCGTCCGTTTGTTTTGCACTTTTGTATCAAATCGGCAAGCCAAATCCTTGTTTCGCAAAGGAGGCTTTTCGAGTATAATCGAGCTATACTTCAGGGCCTGCTCTTGTGACCTTCTTGGCTATACATTTGTTATAAGGAGGACAACCGATGATCTATAAACATGTGCCGCTTAGTCAGGAAATCATCGTGGACAGCATAGTTACGTTTCATTACTACGAGCTCTCAAGCTCTTATTCTACTAAAGGGGAACGGCATGATTTTTGGGAGCTTGTGTATGTGGATAAAGGGGAAATACATGTTAAGAGGGAGAACGAGCAATTCAGCTTAAAGCAGGGAGAAGTCATTTTTTACAAGCCTAATCAGTTTCACGGCGGGCGATCTGACGTAAAGTCTCCTCCGAATCTTATTATTGTTACGTTTAATTGCGCTTCCAAAGCGATGGATTTCTTCGAGAACAAACGCTTCAAGGTCGATGCACAGGAGAAAAAATTTCTGACCTTGCTCGTTAACGAAGGGTACAATGCACTTACCCCCCGCCTGGACAAGCCCTTCAAACGTGTTATGCACAAGAAGAAAAATGCACCGTTCGGGAGTGAACAGTTAGTTAAGGTGTATCTGGAGACTCTGCTCATTCATTTCACTCGAAGGCTCAGTAACGCGGAGAAAGAACCCCGTCTTCGTTCAAGTGAAACGGGCATTAAGGATGAAGATCTGACGACACAGCTCGTCGCTTACATGAAGCAGCATGTGGAATCCAAGTTGACGTTGACAGACATTTGCAAGAAGTTCGCAATCGGCAGGTCACAGTTGTTACGTATCTTCAAATCGAACACCGGCTGCGGAGTTATTGAATATTTGAATGACCTCAAGGTGGAGAGAGCCAAAACCATGATTCGCGAAGAAAAATACAACTATACGGAAATTGCCAAGCTTCTCGGTTATAACAGCATCCACTATTTCTCCCGCCACTTCAAACGCTCTACCAAGATGACCCCTACTCAATACTCACGTTCCGTTCGCGCCAAAATTACGCATCATCCTAGTTGATGGCAACAAAAAAAGCAGATGCTCATCTACGGACACGTAGTGACTTCTGCTTTTTATCGTCTATGGTGAAACTATCATGCCAAACAAACGAACCATTAATCTTCTTCGACCGGCCCGACCGGACGCTCGCCTTGCAGCAGATGCCGGAGATTCACGACACGTGCCTCAGCGTCAACACGGCCGCTGTTGCCTAGCTGAACGACCGAAGAAGCAGCAATTGCAGATATATCAACAAAGTTCACCCGGATCACTCCAGGGTCATTACAACGGCTCATGCGCACTCCGCTAGCTAATCCAGGCTGCGGGATGGGCTCTGTGAATAAAGAATAATTAGAGAAGCCTCCCTCCCCCTCGATAAAGAACGGTACCTCTCGCTGCAGGGCAAGGACCCAATTGACAGGTCGAATAACAGCGACATCTCCGACATGCAGTACAGAGGCACTACCGATCGAATCCATCTTGAGCTCTCTTATCATAACGGTACGCCGCATTAAATACCCACCTCTCAAGCAGGCTTGTTCATCGTTCCGGAGCCAACGGTACCAAGGGGCCGATGACGAGCGACTCTGGAGGGGTATCGAAGATCGAAGAGAGCGTAATGATCTCGGTATCTCCGATTAGGAACACGGATGAGCTCGATACTCCAATCACTTCAATGTTGCCAATCTGAACTTCTTTGTTGACCACGCTCATATTCATCATGATTCCATCTCCTTCTTCGGAAAAGACTGCAGATAACTCTCTATTCCTAACCGAATATCACTTTTTACTTGCTCAACGATGGCGGTTATTTGATCGCTTCGGTCCTCGTCATCATCATGTAATGCGTATTTGGTTATGTAGCTTGTAATTCGGTCATCCACCTGCTTGCTCAGATCTGCCACTATATGAGCTCTATATTCATTAGCAAGAGGTGTGCCAAACTTTCCTTCCATCACTTGCATTTCCTGCAGAACATCCTTGTTCAAGTATCCCGTTATGCCGCCCTTAATCGTAGAGAACGACTCCTGATAACCAGGCGAAGCGTCCGCAGATCCTTGCTGGGGAGCATAGAACGGCCCCGGACCCATTGCCCCTTCCTGATTGCCGACAGCGAACTGTTCAATCGATTTCACATTATCCGGGGTAATGCCGATATTCAAGGTGCCGTCCAGCTTCTCCACCTTCAGTTGATCAAAGTTATATTCAATCTTCTCTACGTTAACCGGCTTCTGTCGCTGAAGCGCCTGCAGCTCAGAAGTAATCTGGTCTAATTGACGCTCCATTTTGCCTAGTTTCTCGGATTGCCACAACAGCTGTGTGTATAACTGACGGAATATGGAATTCCAGTCATAATCGGGGTTCATGGGCCTTCCACTCCTACATACAAAGATGAGTTCTCCCTCTATCTTATGTTGTAGTGACCAAGTACCATGACTCTCCATTTATTAAGTAATCGCAGGTAACGGAACCAGAGGCGCAGCGGATTCTCCCGCTTGTGGGGCTGGCCCTGTGAATTGGCCTGTATTGTATAGATTGGAACGCGCTTTGATCATCCCTGCGCAGCCTATTTGCAGAATAGAAGAGTTAGAAATCCCTCCCACCTTAAGCTGATTGATTACAATACTTTGATGGACAATCAAATTCATACTTCTTCCACCTTCTTGTTGCTGGCATCAATCAGATCCTGATCATTCGTATTGGTTATACTCCCAGGGTTGTTAACCAGAGAAGGGCCGAACGTGTCTCCTGTGTTAAAAGAATTGGCTCCTGCATATGTTTTAGACGTACTAACCGGTGAAATTACGATGGTATCCCCGATTTGAACAACGGAGCTGGGGCCTACACTTAAGATTTTGATATTTCCCACAATTGACGGCATCGATACCCTCCTTTCCAACCATAATCATACTGTAATGTATGTGGGTATTCGCCCAGAGGTGCTTTGCTTTTTTCCATAACGGATATTGGCACTTCGGGAGAGAAGCCTACATAAGATGTAGGAATGATGAGGGGAGGGGTTCACATGACCAAATCGGACAGAAATTCCCCATTCGGAGCGGAATGGAAGCAGTTCGAGGATTTCTTTGGCGGAATCTCCGCCTTACACCAGGGGAAATTAAAGGATCTGGGTTGGGTCGATCAATTCGTCAAACACATGATGAAACAAGCCATTCCAGAACCTGGAACCGACTCAGACAGCACACGCAGCTCAAATAAATCGAGCAGCTCCAAAAGCTCAAGAACTTCGAGCAAAGGTTCATCGGCACTTCTACAAACCGAAGTATTCGAAACTCATCGCAATGTCATCGTCAAGCTGCACATTCCGAGTCATATCAATCCACGAAATATACAGTTATTCGTCAACTCCCAGCAATTGAAGATCGAAGGACCGGGGCAAAATAATCAGCTTGTTCGTTTGCCCTCTCCCGTTCAATCCCAATACAGTAAGGCCGAATATCGTGACGATATCCTCCAAGTCCAGCTTCGCAAGCAGCCGAAATCCGAGCGCTACGATGAAATATATATTCGCTTCCTCTAGCGCTTAAGGATGAACGGCATTCGTACAGTGAAGGTAGTTCCTTTGTTGGCGCGACTGTTTACATGTATTTTTCCGTTATGATTCTCGATTATACTGTAACTCACCATCAAACCTAATCCGGTCCCCTTCTCCTTGGTCGTAAAGAACGGCTGCCATATATGAGCCAGCTCCTCTTCAGGTATTCCACAGCCTGTATCGGTAATAGATACGACCGCATAATCCCCCTGCTGCTCCAATTGGACTTCAACTACTCCCCCATCTACCATGGCTTCAATTGCATTCTTGATCAGGTTCACGAATACCTGCTTGAGCTGATTCTCATCACAGCGTATTAGATAGGCGCTCCCTACATATGTATAACTAATCTCCACGTCATTGAGAATCGCCTGCGGCTCCATAATGGATACGACTTGTTGAAGCAAGAGTTGTAAATCCTGCTCATGATACGCTTGGGCATGAGGCTTGGCAAGCAGCAGCAGCTCGCTTGTAATGGCTTCGATCCGATTAAGCTCTGACTTCATGATATCCATATAATCCTGCTTGTCTTTCATCTGGGAGGAAAGCAGCTGTAAGAATCCTTTGATCGATGTTAAAGGATTGCGGATCTCATGGGCAATGCCAGCAGCTAATTGTCCTGCCATAAGCAGCTTCTCAGAACGAAGGAGCAGTTCCTCGGCATCTTTGCGTTCAGAAACGTCTCGCATCACACATAACACTTCATTGATTGTACCGCTAGCAAAATCTCGAACCAGTGTCGTCATTGATTCCATCCATATGTAACGCCCATCCTTATGAAGAAATCTGGATATGTATAGAGTCGAAAGGTTCTCGCTCTTGATTTGTTGACTGAATTGTTCCGTCAACGTTGGAAAATCTTCAGGAAAAAGGAAATCAGCAATGTTAGTTCCAATCATTTCTTTTTGATCATAACCTAGCAGTTTTTTGCTCGATGGCGACATATACAGAAACTGGCCTGATAAGTTACAGCGAAAGATGAGATCAAAGGAGTGCTCTTCGATTACTCGATGCATTTCCTGGCTCTCACGCAGCTCTTCTAATAATTTCCTCTCCTTCGTAATATCTTTCGCAATCCCATAAACACCCATAACGCCGCCCTCAACCTCAATAGGCAAAAAATAAATCCTGAACTGTATAATACTCCCATCCTTGCGCAGCACCCGTGAGTCGAACTGCTGAGCCTTGCCTATAATCGCCAATTCGAAGTAGTCTACAACCTTGTCACAGTCTTGAG
>JARBUQ010000206.1 GCA_029239545.1 Paenibacillus sp. | reverse complement strand
CTCCATACAAGCTTTCTTGTGCCTTTAGCTCAGCCGGATAGAGCGTTTGACTACGAATCAAAAGGTCGGGAGTTCGAATCTCTCAAGGCACGCCATTTTCATTATTGTCGGGACGTAGCTCAGCTTGGTAGAGCACCTGGTTTGGGACCAGGGGGTCGCATGTTCAAATCGTGTCGTCCCGACCATCTTCATCATTTATTTGCGGGTGTAGTTCAATGGTAGAACTTTAGCCTTCCAAGCTAATAGCGTGGGTTCGATTCCCATCACCCGCTCCACTATGAATCAGACGAGACCTAAACGGTCTTTTTTTTGTGTATTATTTTGTATTTGTAATTTAGCGAGGTACAGCAGGAATGCAGCGAAAGATGTCGAATTATTTATTTCGGATGAGGTGAAGAGAGATCATGTCAGAACACATGAATGATTCAAACAGAGGCAGTTCTAATCACTTACTGCGCAGAGACGTGCGGTTTCTTGGGAACATTCTTGGTGAAGTATTAGTTCATCAAGGCGGGCAAGAGCTCTTAACAATTGTGGAACAAATTCGTGAAATGAGCAAAAAGATGAGGGAATCATCAGACCCTGCCCTTTTTCAGGATTTCAAGAATGTTATTCGTTCCCTGAATCAGGAGAATCGTCATCAAGTTATTCGTGCTTTTGCTATTTATTTTCAACTAGTTAATATTGCAGAACAGAATCATCGCATACGCCGCAAGCGCGATTACGAAAGATCAGCAGTCGAGCTGATTCAGCCGGGTTCGATTGAAGGTGTAATCAATGAGCTGTATAAGTCCAAAGTTCCTGCTCATGAGGTACAGGAGATATTAACAACGATCTCGCTTGAACTTGTGATGACAGCTCACCCAACAGAAGCGACGCGTAGAGCGGTATTAGATATTCATCAACGGATCTCCAAGGAAGTAATGGAGCTTGAGAATCCTTCGTTAACATATCGTGAACGTGAGCAGCAGCGCGAGAAGCTGGTGAATGAGGTTCTGATTCTCTGGCAGACCGATGAGCTGCGGGATCGTAAGCCAACCGTACTGGATGAAGTGCGTAATGGAATGTATTATTTTGATGAAACATTATTCGAGGTGCTTCCGGATTTATATCAGGAGCTTGAACGATGTCTGAAGAAGTATTACCCTGGCGAAAGCTGGAATGTTCCATCCTTCTTGCGATTTGGTTCATGGATAGGCGGAGATCGTGATGGTAATCCATCGGTTAAGGCTGAGATCACATGGGAGACATTAACGCTGCAGAGGGGACTTACTTTACGTAAATATAAGCAAGCTCTGACGGCACTAATGGAGCACATGAGCTTCAGTACTTCCATCGTGCCCGTTACAGCCGAGCTGCTCACTTCCATAGAGGCGGATAAACAGCACATCAAGCTTAAGACTGAGGATGTATGGCGCAACGATAATGAGCCCTACAGAGTCAAGCTCACATATATGCTTGAAAAGCTCGAGAATACCCAAGCTGGGGTTAAAAGAGCGCATTTGAAATACAACGGTCCTGACGAATTCGTAAAAGATCTTAGGATTATTGAGACCAGCTTAAGAAGTCATTATGCGGACTATGCGGCAGATCATTTCATTCAGAAATTAATTCGTCAAATAGATCTGTTCGGATTCCACCTGGCCACGCTCGACGTTCGTCAGCATAGCAAGGAGCATGAGTCGGCTATGGCCGAAATCTTGGCTAAAATGCAGATCGTTGACAATTATGCAGCACTTACGGAGCAAGAGAAGATTGACCTGTTAGGCGGATTGCTTAATGATCCTCGTCCGCTTGTATCTCCTTATATGGAATATACAGAAGGAACAAGCGAGTGCATTAGTGTATACAAGACGATAAAAGCGGCCCAGCAGGAGTTCGGACCACGATGCATCTCAACGTACTTGATCAGTATGACTCAAGGCGCGAGTGACTTGTTAGAGGTTATGGTGTTAGGGAAGGAAGTAGGCTTGTATCGCCGTGAGGCCGACGGTACTGTAACGTGTACTTTGCAGCCTTCGCCATTGTTCGAGACGATCGAGGATCTTCATGCCGCACCTGGCATTATGCAAATTTTGTTCGACATTCCGGCTTATCGAGCCAGCATCTCAGGCTTCGGAGAGCTTCAGGAGATTATGCTGGGATATTCGGACAGCAACAAAGACGGCGGAGTGTTAACAGCTAACTGGGAGCTGCGAGTAGCCCTTAAGGAAATTACACGAGTGGCCAAGCTCAATGGGGTCAGACTTAAGTTTTTCCATGGTCGAGGCGGCGCACTTGGTCGAGGCGGGATGCCGCTTAACCGTAGTATTCTTGCCCAACCTCCTGAGACACTGGGCGGCGGCATCAAGATCACGGAGCAGGGAGAAGTGCTTTCATCCCGTTACTCTCTTAAGGGAATTGCTTACCGCAGTCTGGATCAAGCGATATCTGCCCTTATCACGGCTGCCCAAATAGCCAAGCATGTGAAGGCTGATCAGCAGGAATCAGAGTGGGAAGCGATAATGAAACATATTTCGGAAAACGCTCAGACGAAATACCAGGATCTTATTTTCCGGGACCCGGATTTCCTTGTTTTCTTCAAGGAATCCACGCCACTACCGGAGATTGGGGAGCTTAATATTGGTTCTCGTCCTTCCAAACGGAAGAACAGCGACCGCTTCGAGGATCTTCGTGCTATTCCTTGGGTGTTCGCCTGGACACAGAGCCGTTATTTGCTGCCAGCGTGGTATGCGGCCGGTTCTGGTCTGCAGACCTTCTATCAGGGCAGTCAGGAGAACCTCACCATTCTCAAGAAAATGTATGAAGAATGGTCCTTCTTCCGCACGATGATCGATAATCTCCAGATGGCGTTAGGAAAAGCAGATTTGCCCATCGCCAAGGAGTACTCCGCTATGATTAAGGAAGAGAGCATTGCCAGTCGGATATTCGGGCAGATTGAAGAAGAATACGAGCTAACATCGGATCTCATTCTAGCTATAACGGGACAAAAGGAAATTCTCGATAATGTACCGGTGATCCAGGAATCGATCCGTCTGCGAAATCCGTATGTTGATCCGCTGAGTTATATGCAGGTTCAATTGCTGACAGAGCTTCGCTCTCATGAGGAACAATCAGAAGACTATACGATTCTTCTGAGAGAAGTTCTATTAACGATTAACGGAATTGCTGCCGGTTTGCGCAATACAGGCTGATACGTAACATATGAGTCGGGCATCCTACCTTATAGGGGAGGGTGCTCGACTTTTTGCTTGAAATTCGATACAGTATATCCAACGAGTTTAACTCGCCGGATGAGATTGACTGGGAGAACGGAACCATTTGGAGGTAAGAGGAATTTGAAGGCTTCAACCGCACGGTGGATCGCCATCGTCTTGGTTCTTATAGGTTCAGCGAGCTATGGGATGCTCTCTCCTTTTGTGAAAATGGCTTATGACCGTGGGTGGAATGACGTCCAGGTAAGTGCAAGCCAAGTGACCATGGGAACCGTGCTGTTATGGGTGCTGCTGCTTGTCACACCTAAGGCATGGACGAATCCTTTCAAAGGACCCTGGATTCGGTTATCTCTGATCGGAATTTTCGGGTTGTCTCTAACTACTTTTTTTTATAATACGACATTGTCGAAGCTGGATGCATCCCTATCCATTGTGTTGTTGTTCCAGTTCACTTGGATGACGATCCTTATGGATTGCCTATTCGAACGCAAATGGCCGACGCGGTATCAATTAATCGCTCTGGTGATCATTATGGCAGGTACCCTGCTTGCAGTTAATTTGAGCGGCAGCTCGCTTGCCAATATGGACGGAATAGGTATTGTGTTGGGATTGCTATCCGGATTCGCTTACAGCGTGTTTTTGTTCTTCACAGGACGAGTTCGGACTTCGATGCACCCTGTTATGAAATCGGTCGTGATGCTGACAGCGGCGCTTCCGGTTATATATATCATTTATCCGCCTGCACAGGTGTTCGATACTGGAACGGGATCCTTATTGCTGTGGGGACTCTTGCTTGGGACATTGGGACAAGTGATTCCAACCGTAACCTTCAATATCGGAATTCCGCGAATCGGGAGTGCGCTTGCCGCCATGTTAGGCTCTATGGAGCTTCCGGTCGCTATTACAGCTGCTTACTTGATTTTGGGTGAGGCAGTGGGCTATTGGCAATGGCTTGGCATTGTGTTGATCTTAATTGGAATATTCGTGTCGGAGCGTAAGCCAGCTTCAATGAAATTAAAAGTCGAACGAGATGTAGAAAAGCGGGAACTTTGAGTCATCTCAATCGTAAGTAATTCGATATGTATCAATTCTGTTGGTATACATGCTTCGCAAAGATTGAGCTTTCGAAGTGCTTTTACTTGCAAAAGGCTTTAGGAGGAATGTCGGTGAATTACGTGGAAACGCGTTTGGCTAAGCTTGCTCTGAGCGGAGACCGGCGCGCCTTTATTGATCTTGTTGAGCTATACAAGGATAAAATTTATCATCTTGCCTACCGCATGCTGCATAATGTGCAGGAGTCGGAGGATATCGTGCAGGAAACCTTTCTTAGGGTGTATACAAATTTGCATCGATATGATGAGAATCAGAAATTCTCGACGTGGATTTATCGGATCGGGACGAATCTGTGCATTGACCGTCTTCGCAAGCGCAAACCGAGCTATTCGCTTGATGCAGACGTTAATGAGAGTGAAGGCAATGATTGGTACTCGATGTTAAAGAGTCCTGATCTTACCCCCGAAGGGGAAGTACTGCTCTCAGAGACGCAGGAACAGGTTCGCAATGCCATTGATTCTCTGCCTGAGAAATATAAGGCTACGGTCATTTTGCGTTACTTGCACGATATGTCCCTGCAGGAGATCAGTGATGTTCTGGATATGCCGGTAACGACGGTTAAGACGCGAGTACATAGAGGGCGGGAGTTTTTACGCCAAAAGCTGGAGAAAGAAACGCTTCTATAAATTTTTGTGATTAAAATTTACAGATCCGCATTTCATGTTGAAACATATTTCGAAATGGCACGTATAGTACGGTACGAATTTAACAGGAACAGCGAAAATGCTATCAGAGAGGAGTGGCTCTCCTATGAATTGCAAAGATGCCATCCCTTTAATTCATGATTATTTGGATGGATCTCTCTCGGGGTCACAAGTGAAAGAGTTGAAGGGTCATTTGACGTCCTGCGCGGACTGCCATAAACGTTACCAACAATTGGAGAAGGCCGAAACCTTATTCCGGTCGCTCGGAACCGTCACGGCACCCCCACATATAACCGATCGGGTCTTACGAGCATTACCGCCTCCGCCAAGGCGCAAGTCCTGGGTAACCTGGATCCGGCGTCATCCGGCAGCAACTGCAGCAGCGGTTTTCGCTTTCGTCATGCTTAGCAGCTTCTTCTCGCTCTGGAATGAAGACACGGATCTAATTATCCGAGGTGCGGATATGAATCATCTTGTAATTGAGGGCAATCAAGTGTATATTCCTCCGGAGCAGGTGGTTCACGGCAATCTGGTTATTGAGAACGGCTCAATCCAAGTGGATGGGACGATTGAAGGCAATCTGATTATAATCGACGGGTCCTATGCTCTTGCTTCAACCGCGAGAATATCCGGTGAAATCAAGATCGTTGATGAAGCGATCCAGTGGCTGTGGTACAAAACGAATCAGTTTTTCTCTGCGGTTGCTCATTAGGAAAGTTGAAGTCAAGCCTCCCGCTACATTCAGGGGAGGTTTTTTAGTGGAAATATGGTATGATGGAACTTAAGCAGCCACAGGGGAAATACATACAGGGCTGCGCGGGGGTTGTCGATGAACTGGATTAGAGAGATTGGCATCAATGATGTCGTAGACATCCTGATTGTCAGTTATGTGATCTATAAATTAATCCTGCTCGTACGAGGTACCAGAGCGGTTCAATTATTACAGGGAATATTCGTTGTTGTTCTCACATGGGCGCTCAGCATCTTGTTCAAGCTGAACACTTTGAAGTGGATGATGGATCAGATGTTCACGCTTGGCGTATTGGCAATTATCATCATTTTTCAGCCGGAGCTTCGTCGTGCCTTGGAGCAGTTAGGGCGTGGGCGTTTATTCAGCCGTTCTTTCACTAATGAAGATCAGGACATTACCCAGCGTATAGCAAATATTCTGAAAGCCATGAATCACTTATCGAAGCGTAAGATAGGCGCACTGGTCGTATTCGAGAGGAATACAGGACTCGGTGATTATGTGGAATCAGGGATTCAGATCAAGTCACAGATTACCTCAGAGCTGCTAATAAACATATTCATACCTAATACTCCGTTGCATGATGGCGCGGTTATCATTCGCAATAGCCAGATTATGGCGGCTGGCTGTTATTTGCCTCTATCGGAGAATCCTTTTATAAGCAAAGAGCTGGGCACTCGACATAGGGCTGCTATTGGAATGAGTGAGGTATCGGATGCGGTATGCGTTATGGTCTCGGAAGAGACAGGCCAAATCTCGCTTGCGCTCAATGGACAGATCGTTCGTGACATTAAGGAAGAATCGCTGATATCGAAGCTCTATGAAGAGCTTCGCCCTAAGACAAAAGCAAAAGAAAAAGCTCCTTTCTGGAAGAGGAAGGGTGGCACAAATGAATAAATGGTTAAGTAATCCCAACGTTGTGAAGATTATTGCGCTTGTTCTGGGCACTTTGCTGTGGATCGTGGTCAGTACGGATCAAAAAGGGGCCACAGGTACAGCCATTGCCGCTACCAAAGAAAACACCATTACGAATGTGAAGGTTACTCCTGTTTACGACAGCGGAGCCTTCCATATTCAGACCATTGATCCTTCAGAGGTTATGATTAAGGTGTCAGGCAAGGATTCGGCGCTGAAGAAGATTAATGTGGCTACTTATCGGATTGTATTGGATCTAACTAATGCGAAGGTCGGAGAGAACACGGTGCTGCTGAAGCCTGAGAAGTTCCCGAGCGGAGTCGATGTATCGATCTATCCGCCTTACGTACGAGTAATACTCGAGGAGAAGAAGCAGAAGGAAGTTCCGGTTACGGTCAACGTATCAGGAACACCGGCCGCAGGCTACAAGGCAGGTCAGCCAGTTGTTAAACCAGCACGTGTCGTCATTACGGCGGCGAGCGGTATAATTGATACCGTTGCAGTTGTTCGTGCTGATGTTAATGTGGAGAATGCGACAAGCGCAGTGAATAAGCAGGTTAAATTGGTTGCTTACGACAGCAGCGGCAAACAGTTGGAAGTATCCATGAATCCACAGGTAGTTGATGTAGAGGTTCCGATTACGCAGCCGTTCAAGAAGATGCCTCTGCAGATTAAGTCTACCGGTACGCCTGCACCGGGCTTCAGTGTGGCATCCTTCGTGGTAAGCGCTGAGCAGATTACGGTCTATGGCCCGCAGGAGCTGCTCAACACCTTGGAATTCTATGAGGGACCATCTGTCGATCTTGCAGGCTTGAAGGAGAATAAGACGTTCTCGCTCGATATTCCTCTGCGCAACAAGGTGACCTCACTTGATCCTGGGAAGGTCGAGGTGAAGGTGGAAATTGTTCCTTCAGGTACTCGCTCGTTTGAACAGGTACCGATCACAATTGTCGGCCAGAACGATGTGTTTGAGACGAAAGTTACGGCTCCGGCAGCAGGCAATGTCAGCTTGACGCTTGAAGGTGCTCCTGCCTTATTGGAGAAGCTCAAGCTGCAGGACGTTCAGGCGATTGTAGACGTTAGTAATTT
>JARBUQ010000205.1 GCA_029239545.1 Paenibacillus sp. | reverse complement strand
TTGCTGCTTCTGCAGTATGCAATGCGGGCTGGAGCTCGTGCCTGACACTGGCAGAAGCAGCGGTTTCGTCATCAAGCCGAGACAGGACTTTCCTGTTGCAACAGGAAGACTGTGCCAAAAAGGATTAAACGCCGCTGAGCATGCATTCCATCCTGAGCGGATTATGGAACCATTGAAGAAAATAAAGGAAGCGTGGGTTCCTTTCAACTGGAGCCATTCATTGCAGGAAATCGCCTTACAGCTACGACAGATTCAAGCAGACCATGGGAAAGATGCAGTAGCTGTTTATGGCGGAGGATCCTTAACTAATGAAGTAAGCTATCTGCTCGGAAAATTCACGCGAGTAGCTTTGGGCACCAAATATATAGATTACAATGGAAGATACTGTATGTCATCCGCCGCTGCCGCCAGCAATCAGGCCTTCGGTCTTGATCGTGGCATGACCATGCCGTTATCAGAGATTCCAAATGCCAAATACATTGTATTAGCCGGAACAAATATAGCGGAGTGTCAGCCAACGATGGTTCCTTATTTGCTTGAAGCGAAGAAGAATGGAGCTGTTATCGTTACGATTGACCCGCGTAATACAATGACCTCCAAATTGGCAGATATACACGTGAGGCTTCAGCCAGGATTTGATTCCGTGTTTGTGAACGGCCTTCTGCATGTAATCATTACAGAGAAGCTGTATGCCCAATCCTTCATAAAGGAGAGAACGGTTGGATTCGAGCAGCTCGAGCAAATGGTAAGTTTCTATACTCCAGCTAAGGTTGAGGAGTTGACAGGAATTCTGGAAGGTGTAGTGCGAACGATTGCTCGAGGATTCGCCAGAGCGGAGACAGGAATGGTATTCACAGCCAGAGGACTGGAGCAGCAAGTAAACGGAGTCGAAAATACACTGAATTACATTAACCTTACACTTCTAACCGGCAAGATAGGTCGATCCGGTTGCGGGTACGGAGCAGTTACTGGACAAGCTAATGGCCAGGGAGGGCGCGAGCATGGACAAAAAGCTGATCAACTGCCCGGATATCGGTTAATAGAAAATCAACAAGATCGCGAGTTTGTCGCTAAAGTTTGGGGGATCCATCCGGATGAATTGCCTGGAAAGGGCGTATCCGCTTACGAAATGCTCCAGAAAGCTGATGAGGGAGAAATCAAGGCTATGATCGTCCTTGGTTCCAACCCTCTGGTATCAAGTCCGAATTCTCGAATGGTGGAGCGAGCACTTCAGAAGCTAGAGCTTCTTGTTGTTGTCGATCTATTCGAGACCGAGACAGCATCGCTTGCACATTGGATATTGCCGGGTTCATCGTTTCTGGAGGGAGAGGGAACTCTGACCAATTTGGAAGGGCGTGTATTCCACAGGAATCAAGTGCTCGACTCACCTGGCAGCACCAAGCTGGACTATCAGATTATTTGTGAGCTTGCACACCATCTAGGTCGGGGTCAATACTTCCAATATGAATCCATTGAAGAAGTGTTCATGGAATTAATTGCAACAACGTCTGGAGCAAAGGCCGATTATAGCGGTATTAATTACGACAGACTGCGCGCTGAAAAAGGTGTATTCTGGCCATGTCCATCATCCGAGCATCCCGGAACTCCGCTCTTATTCACGAAGCAATTCTATCATGCAGATGGCAGAGCAAGGCTCTTTGGGATTACGCCCAAGATGCCTGCCGAGCCAATCGATTCGGAGTATCCCTACATCCTGACTACAGGAAGACTGGCTAATCATTATTTAAGTGGTGCTCAGACCCGCAGAACGGAAGCGCTGAACAAAAAAGCACCTGTACCCGTTGCCGAAATTCATCCATGGCTAGCCTCAAGAGTAGGCTTGGGGCCAGGGGGCAGAATTCGCGTAACGAGCAGGCGCGGATCGTTAGAATTTCTTGTGAAAGTAACGGAGAGCATTCAACCGAGAACGATCTTTGTGCCTTTTCACTGGGGAGAGCAGCTATCGATAAACCGTTTGACCAATGATGCGCTAGATCCAACAAGCAGAATGCCGGAGTTCAAAATATGTGCTGTTAAAATTGAGCCAGCTGACGCCTAATCAAGCACTATTCCCGCTTATCAATCGCTTCAGCCATAGTTCGATCTGTCAGATGCGCGTAAATTTGCGTTGTTTCCGGAGAGGCGTGGCCCAGCTGCTCCTGAGTTTTGTACAGATCATTGCGCAAGTAATAATCTGTTGCGAACGAGTGCCTGAGCTTATGCACGGATAGATAAGGCTTGCCGAACGACTTCGCATATTTGATGACCATCTCTTGAATAGCTCGCTTTGTCATACGTTTGCCTTCTTTCGAGCCGTTAGCCACGGCCAGGAATAAGGCTTTTTCTCTTTTATCCGGGTTATATCGAGTGGATCTGATCTCCATATATGACTGAAGCTCCTCAACCGCATCCTGGCGAAAGTACACGGGTGTCTTGAACGTCTCGTCATTTTTCCCTTTTCTGTATACATACAGCAGCCGTTTCTTCATATCCAAGTCTTCTATATTCATGTTCACGACCTCCGAAACTCGAAGCCCTGAATTAAGGATCAGGCTGATCAAGCAAACATCCCGGATCCGATTGAGCTCATAGGAGTATAACGCTTGTTTATTACGCGACACACTCAAGGGGTAACCCGCTTTCACATACTCGATAAACTCCAGAATTTCTATTTCCTGCAACAGCTTACCTTCCAGCTTGGCTGCTGAATCCTTAGGCTTGTGAGTCCGCTTGATCTCCACCTTAGCCATCACATTGCGTTTCAGTAATGGGTAGAAATCGTCATCCTCGGCAATTTGACTCAAATAATGGAATAATGAGCGAAGCGAAGAGAGCTTGCGGGAAATCGTGGTTTTCGTGTTGGCGTTTTCTTTCTTAGTTGCCAGGAACATCTTGTAATGATCGACATTGTCCATCTTCAGCTTTTCCAGAACTTCAATGGGGATGTCTCTTGCACAGGTCGCCTCACTAATGCCTTCAGCCATAAGCCAATTAAAAAACATCTCGTAATCGCGTACATATTCCAGCAGGGAGGAAGGAGACAGGTCGGGCAGCTTGTAGTTAATGAATTTGTCCACATACCAAGGCATAGTAGGCACTTTTTTGTCTAACTCATTGCGGTCTTTTTGTTTAATGACATTAACCATATTTTTCACCGCCTGTTGGCATTTTGAAAGTTAACATAACTATAGTTATGTTAACAATATTAATTAAGATCATGCAGAAACAACGTAGCATTGAGAAATCGTTTGGCAATGGAATGTAAGTAAGCAGCTTGTACGGACACCATCGCAATGACGAGTACATGGCTTACTGCATCCTGCTGCTCTTTATTCAAACGAGTCAAGCTCTGAGCGAACTGCTCCGCTTTGCGTTTAATTAAACCTTCAAGCATATGGTCCTGATTGATTTTCCCGGCGTCATGCCCCTGCACATCCAACAACTGATCGTTGTTCTGATCCAACTCCTCGAAGATAGAAGAGTACGCAGCATACAGAGCAGTGGGAGAGAGCAGATCGTCAGAATCATCGTTGGGATTATGAAATATAAGATCCAGCAATTGGCGAATGGCTTCAAAATCAAGCGTAGTCTTCAGATCATCAACAAAGAACAATAGGGCAGCCTGATCGATCGAATACTTTTTGCCGAGTCTGGGGCCCCCCAGTCTTTCCTTAATATCACGCTTGACCCAATTCTGAATAGAAGTTACGGAGAAATTCGTGTATTCGATTTGATTGCCTAAGGACACAATATCTGTAAGGGAAAAACCGACATCCCTCCAATTAGAGCGAATCATCTTCTCGAAGATAGGAGGGAGCGATGTGGAGATGAACGCGGCAAAAGATTTTCCATGTTCAATATCGCTCTTATGCGATTTAACCCAAGCTTCCTGGAGCGTAGCAAGAGGCGATTTGCCAGTATTGCCTTGAAGAGACAGCAGCAATGTTGCCATCTCCTTACGTGTCAAATAAAAGGTTTGCATGTATTCTCCACCTTACAAGTTCATATGAACTAATCATAAGAGTTTATTAAGAGCGTGTCAAAGCGAAATAGAAGAAGATTGATGGGAATTTTGTGCTCTACACGCTTCAAAAAGAAGAAATATGGCTAAGTATGCTATATACAGGGGTTTGATAAGAATGCAGTCTGCCCGTTATAATAGTTCATATGAACTATTCATAATAACGTTCATAATGATCTCAATGGGAGTGAAACAATGATTGCTTTAAATTTATTTCTCGTGGTACTGCTTATCCTGGCAACTGCATTCTTCGTTGCAACCGAATTCGCGATTATCAAGATCCGTCCCTCTCGTGTTGACCAAATGGTTATCGAAGGGAAACGTAACGCTCTTGCGGTCCGCAAGGTTACATCCAATCTCGATGGTTACTTATCCGCCTGCCAGCTTGGTATCACGGTAACGGCTCTGGGATTAGGATGGTTAGGTGAGCCAACTTTTGAGAAAATGCTCCATCCCTTGTTTGAACGCTTGTCTTTCCCGGAAGAGTTAGTTGGTATTGTATCTTTCTTAATTGCTTTTCTTGTCATTACTTTTCTCCACGTAGTATTAGGTGAGCTTGCTCCCAAGACGCTGGCCATCCAAAAAGCCGAAGCGATTTCGATTTTGTTCGCACCTGTCATTATTATTTTCTATAAAATTATGTACCCATTAATCTGGGTGTTGAACGGCTCGGCCAATCGATTCATTCGTTTGTTCGGGATGAAGTCGGCCAAAGAGCATGAAGATGCTCACACAGAAGAGGAACTACGGATCATCATATCGGAGAGCTTTGAGAGCGGACATATTAATCAAACTGAGCTTGGCTACGTTAATCGGATATTCGCTTTTGACGAATTAATTGCCCGTGAAATCATGGTACCACGTATAGATATGATCTGTTTGTCCTCCACGAATACGTATGCTGAGAATTTGGCGATCATTAAGGAAGAGCAGTACACGCGTTTTCCGATTATTCAAGACAGCAAAGATAATATAATCGGCATGATCAATACGAAGGAATTTTTCCTCCGCACTCATGACAACCCTGACTTTGATGTTGCAACGTTGGTTCATCCGATCTTGTCAGTTCCGGAATCTATCCAGGTCAACAAGCTGTTGAAGCTGATGCAGCTCAAAGAGGTTCATATCGCTATCCTCGTGGATGAATATGGCGGTACGTCTGGTATGATCACGATTGAGGATATTCTGGAAGAAATCGTTGGTGAGATTCGTGATGAGTTCGATCAGGAAGAACGCCTTGAAATTGAAGTGATCAGTGAAAATCATATCATTGTAGATGGAGTGGCGACATTGACTTATATTGATGAACTGCTGCATACAGACCTCGCTGATGAACAGCATGACACCATTGGCGGATGGTTGTACAGCAAAAACCCCGAGCTTACCAAGGGGATGGTTGTGGATCATAAGGATCTTACCTTTAAAGTGCTGGAGCAGGAAAAGCTGAGGATTCGAAAAGTGGAAATTTGGCGTAATGAAGGGACGGTAGAGGAGAGCTATGAGTAGCTTGTGGCGATTAATTAAAAAAGGGAATACCTCCTCGGCAATCGCCGCGTTAGGTAATACAGCTTTGGCTATCCTCAAAGGAGTCGCAGCTGCAATCAGCGGAAGTGGGGCTATGTTCGCATCGGCCATGCATTCGATTGCAGATGCGGTCAATCAAGGCTTCGTCTTCGCAGGCAGTGTCATAGCGGAGCGTCAGCCTACAAGACGATTCCCTACCGGCTTTGGTCGAATCATTAACTTATTCTGTATGGTCGCTGTGCTTGTAGTTACTATCATGGCTTATGAAACTGTGCTCGAGGGCTTTCACTTGATCGCTCATCCTGCAGAAGCGACGAATTTCCTGCTGAGCTTCATCGTACTGCTTATTGCGATTGCAATAGATGGTCTTATTCTATTCAAGGCGATGAAGGAGATCACGAAGGAAGCGCGGCTGAAGGTAAGCGGATTCGCTATTATCGGAGCAGCCGTCCGAAATGCCGGGAGAGCAGCACCACCGACAAGGCTTGTGTTTTATGAAGATATTGTAGCTACGTCGGGAGCTGTCCTAGCTCTGCTCGCAGTTGTGCTTTCCCACTTCACATCTTTTAACCAGTTGGATGGAGTGGCAGCTATCATAATCGGGATATTGATGTTCGGAGTCGCATTCAAGGTTGGATATGACAATATGGTAGGTCTCATTGGGGTGTCAGCGCCTGTAGATGTGGAGAACAGAATTGCAAATATTTTGCTGTCCGATCCAAACGTAGTAGATATCAGCAGATTGCGGGTTCTTCAAGAAGGACGTACATATCATGTAGAAGCTATTATTGAATTGCGCAAAGGAATGACGTTGGCAGATGCAGATGATGTGAAGTTCCGCAATCGCGACAAATTGTTGAACGATCCGGATATATCTGATGTAGCTCTGGCTATAATTGAGGATAATAGTTCTAAGAACTGGACACAATCACAAATACAAACTCCTTGATTCACCGTTGCCCCCGCTTGATAAAGTGGGGGTGGATTTATTTTAATAATGATTGATCTCTAAATTAGAACGATTTGATACTTTTTAAATATTTTACGATATGAGTAGGGTGGATTATTATGGTATCACATGCCTTAAATTAATTACGATTATCCGGAGGGAATTTGCAATGACAGCAGGAACTGAATTTGACCAGTCGCCATGGAAGCAATATTATGGCCCTAATCTGGGTTACATCCAGGACATGTATGAACGATATGCGCGCAATCCGGAAGAGGTTGAGCCTTCATATAAAGAATTGTTCGAGCGCTGGGGGCCTCCAATTTCACCTGTTAGCGGATCAGCTGTCCAAGCGACTGTTGCAGCACCAACTGCAGCCCCGTTGCAACAAGGGGGAGTTAACCCTGCCTTTCTCAAAAAAATAGTCGATGCAGGTAAGCTTGTTCGTAATATTCGCACTTACGGCCATCTGGCGGCTAATATTGATCCGCTTGGACTTGGCGTTGAAGTAGATACACGGCTGCTAGAGCCTGAAACCTTCCACTTGAGCAAGGAAGAGCTTAACGCAATTCCTGCTTCGCTCATCTGGGAAGAAGCGCCCGAATCCGTCAACACTGGATGGCAGGCGATTGAAAAGCTGAAGGCAACCTATACCGGCTCCTGCGGATTCGAATTCGGTCATATCCATGAAGAGTCTGAACGGATCTGGTTGAATCGCCAAGCGGAGTCGGTTATGGCAGGCAAGACACTCGGTACTAACGAAAGAGTTGCTTTGCTGAAAAGGCTGCTTGAGGTCGAGCAATTCGAGACGTTTCTTCAGCGTGCATTCGTAGGCCAGAAGCGATTCTCCATCGAGGGAACGGACATGTTAGTCCCGATGCTGGATGAGATTGTAAGAGAGCTGGCTCACGATGGAGCCAGAGATATTCTTATGGGGATGGCCCACCGCGGACGTCTGAACGTACTTGCTCATGTTCTTGGCAAGCCTTACAGTGCTATTTTCTCAGAGTTTCATCATGCTCCTAACAAGGATCTTTTCCCATCAGAAGGTTCAATTGGGATTAATATAGGCTGGACGGGTGATGTCAAGTACCATCTCGGCGCACATCGTTCCGTTAAAGCAGGAGAAACGGTAGAAACTCGTCTGTCTCTTGCGAACAATCCAAGTCACCTGGAATATGTCAATCCTGTAGTCGAAGGGTTTACTCGCGCAGCACAGGACGATCGTTCCTCTCGTGGATATC
>JARBUQ010000204.1 GCA_029239545.1 Paenibacillus sp. | reverse complement strand
TGGAAGGTCCTGCAGGGGTTGACAGCTTCACCCAAACTCGACCGAATGATGGATTTCCTGAGCGGGTAGAGGCAGCTAAGAAGCTGCTTGCCCGGGAAGTAAATGCCTGTATAGAAGGAATTCGCTCCATATATGAGGATTGTCGTATCGATGTATGGGATGGACATGGCCCTGGTGGATTGAACGCAGAGGATTTGGTGGGAGGCAATTATTTAAGAGAAGGTCAGCCTTACAAAAATCTGCACGGCTACGACGCTCTTCTATTCGTAGGTCAACATGCCATGGCAGGTACAATCAACGGGCCTTTGCGTCATACATATTCCTCCTTAACCATTGCGTACTACAAGTTAAATGGCACTTTTATTGGAGAGTTCGGCGCGAGAGCCTTGATTGCTGGCTTGCAGGGGGTTCCGACTATATTTTTATCAGGTGATGACAAGGCAGCTCTCGAAGCCAGGATGTTCGTACCGAATATTGTAACGGCCACAGTGAAGCAGGGGCGAGGGGTTGAAGCTGCTGATCATTTGTCTGTAGAAGAGGCTTGTCGTGTTATTCGGGAAGGGGCAGCTGATGCTGTTCAACGTGTTTCCGAAATTCAGCCTTTTATCGAAATAACGGCTCCTTTCGTGCTGGAGATTGGCTATCTGAACCCGATCCAGGAGAATGCCTATCTTACAGAACCAGATGTTGAAAGGATCAACGACAGAACGGTCCGTATCCATAAACAGGTGATCACGGATCTGCCTTTTTAAAAGAGTGATGAATTCCCTAAAACTTCTGTTAGAATGATCATAATATGGACATTTAGGAGTGTGGCTAGGAATGGGTCAAAAGAAGAAAGTGCGTATCGGGATGATCGGATATAAGTTTATGGGCAAGGCTCACAGTCATGCATACCGGGACCTTCCCTTTTATTTTGATCTTGATATCGAGCCTGTGCTGCAAGCGATTGCAGGACGTGACGAAGAAGGAGTCAAGCTGGCCGCTGAGAAGTATGGTTGGTTATCCTATGAGACTGATTGGCGTCGTCTGATCGAGAGAGATGATATTGATGTAATCGATATTGGCACTCCGAATTTTTCACATGTAGAGATGGCCATAGCGGCAGCCGAAGCTGGCAAACATGTTCTGTGTGAGAAGCCATTGGCACTGAATCAGGAGCAGGCGATGAGAATGTGGAAGGCTGCTGACAAATCAGGAGTCATACATATGATTTGTCACAATTATCGGTTCGTACCCGCCATTCAATATGCACGAAAACTGATTGCAGACGGAACTTTAGGAGAAATCTATCATCTCCGGGCTCAATACTTGCAGGATTGGCTCATGGACCCGGCACATCCGATCACTTGGAAACTGAGTAAAGAGGTTAGTGGTTCAGGAGCACTTGGTGACCTTATGTCACATTCTGTGGATTTGGCCAGATTCCTTGTCGGTGAGATTAAAGAGGTTACTGGAATGAAGGAAACGTTCATCAAGAAGCGACCTCTGGAAGAAGTGCCGTCAGGAGAGGTAAACTCAACCTCAGCTGAAGCGCCAATGGGCGATGTAGATGTGGATGACGCCGTTGCAGTGTTGGCCCGATTTGAGAGCGGTACGATGGGCGTTCTGGAAGCCACTCGATTCGGCAAAGGGAACCGGAATGGAAATCGTCTGGAAATCAATGGCTCCAAAGGTTCGATTCGCTGGGATATGGAGAATATGAATCTCCTTCAATTATATTTAGACAATGATGAGCAAGGCATGCAGGGATTCAGAACGATCAATTGTACCGAAAGCATCCATCCCTTTAGTGGAGCTTACTGGCCGGCAGGTCATATTATTGGATACGAGCATACTTTCATTAACCTGATCCATGATTTTCTGAAAGGAATCTCTACCAATACGAATCCTACCCCTAACTTTGAAGACGGATATCGCAATCAAGTGATATTGGATGCAATCGAGAAATCAGCGTCGACCGGAGCATGGATGAAAGTAGTTTATTAAATAGAAATGATAGAGTAGTGTGCCTAGAAGGGGCAGGCAGTTGAGCCAGCTCATCGACTTCACACAACCGCCAAGGACCTCTGGAGTATTTGCTCCAGAGGTTTTTCGAGATGTACCTATAAGAGGAAAAGTATAAGTTTCAGCATTGTGGCGGGAATGAATTTTGCGATAGGTTAGTATTGGACGTTGCCTGTTCAAGGCTTGCATGGTCTGACATTTATAGTGCTTTCGGTTACGATGGCGATCTATATTAATAAAGAAATGCCACCAGAATGGAAGGCCAGCGGTCAGGCTCTTAACGGTGTGGTCAGTCTTGTTGCTGCCCGCATTGTGGGTAGTTTCTTGGGAGGCATTATCAGCGGTCTGATCGGTGTTAGAGCGGTTTTCTTCTACAATTCACTAATTCGTGAATTGCAGGAATGCAATAGCTGTACTTTTGGAGGACTGTGGATTTTGCCCTGTGATCAGATTGCCGTCGATCTCCACATGCTCCTGCCAATTAGGTCGTGCGACGAATTCTGCTTGAAGTTCTCTGAGCTTCGATTCCAACAGAAAGGGCATCTCGGAATCCAACTGGGTCTCCAACTCTTCCTCATTCGTGAAGCCGGTTACCCGCTTCCCTTCCACGATTGGGTTTCCGGTATCCAGCTGTGCTCCAACCAGACCGGCAGGACCATGACAGACGGCGCCAATCGGCTTATTAGCCTTTGAGAAATCGGTCAGCAGATTTTGCAGATGCAGGCTGCCAGGCAAATCGAACATGGCTCCGTGTCCACCCGGCAGGAATATACCGGCATAATCCTGAGCCATTATATCAGATAGCAGCTGTGTTTGATCCAACAGCTGTACGAATTCATTCCAGCCTTCCGGTACTCCGTCGACGATACTGCCGGGATCTATTCTCGAAGCTCCGCCTTTAGGACTTGCTACGGTCATCGTGTATCCTTCCTGTGCAAATATCTCGTAAGGCTCAACGAACTCAGACAGCCATATTCCTGCGAGCTTCCCATTATCCATCACATGACCATTAGTTACAACGATCAATATTTGTTTAGTATTCATTCCAATCACTCCTTTTTTGCGCCTGTAATAAAATATACCCGGAATGCCTCAAAAGGAAACCTTGAGTTCTTCTGAATTCTATAGTTCTATTCATGAAGGTTGTATATCTCGCAGGAACGGAAATGGATAATAAACCGTCGAAAGACGCCAAGTACACAAAATATTAACCATGATAAGATGATATTATACTTGACGGAATTGTATAACCTGTTGAAATAATAGGGAATAGACGACAATTGGGCAGTGAAGTCCAACTCGGCTGATTCGGTTTTATTAGATAAAGGAGCGTCTCTGATGAACGATAAGCCTATTCAAGTGTTAGTGCTCGGCATGATGGAGTTTTGGATTGAGCACTGGAGAGCAAGGCCGGAGGTTACGGTTGTTGGATTAGTCGATGTTTATGGACAAGTGGAGGAGGTAGGAGTACCTGGAAAGCAGGTAGCTGATTTCAGGAAGCTTAACATCCCTTTTTACACTGATGTTGCCGAGGCGTTGGAGCTTCTAGAGCCGGATATCGTAACGCTTGTCACGCCGCCGACAGGCAAAACAGATGTGAAGCTAATTGAGCTTATTGTAAACAAGGGTCATGATGTGTATCTGGAGAAATTCAGACCGGCCGATCCAAATGATGGAAAGCGTTTGCTTGAATTAAGCAAGCAGACTGGACGGCAAATCGCAATAGGCGAGCCTTATCGATACGACAAGCACGTTGAAGAAGTAAAGAGGCTGATCGATAACGGGGTGCTCGGGACAGTAGAGCAGGTAGTATGGCGCTGCCATCGTCCCACTATTGCAGCAGCTTGGATGAGCGCTTATAATCATGTCATGCTGGAGGATTTATCCTACCATCATTTCGGTGTGCTTCATTACATGTTAGGATTGGAAAGAGTAAGACAAGTGACAGCATCGTCGAGGCTGCCTACTTGGACACCTATCGCCTCACCTTCAGTTGTTTCATTGCTGGCAGAATGGGATGACGGACTTCATTTGAATTATTATTCGTCATGGGTTGCGCATGGCAAGCTAACCTCATGGCTCGGTAATTTTCGTATCGAGGGCAGCCTGGGCATGGTTGAGCTCTCCGAGCAAGGCCTGATGTTCACAAGTGCGGATGGTCAAGAGAAGCAGCTTGAGCCTGCAGAGGTGGCATATGAGCTTCGCCTAGGAGTCGTAGACGAATACGTGCTTGCCTTCGAGGAGAAACGTAAGAGCCGACATGACATTACTGTTTTTTTTCCTGTCATACGTTTAATCTATGCATCATTGGAATCGTCCGAACAGGGCACAACCGTCACTTTACAGTAAAAGGAGCTTAACGGAATGTTATATACGGAGTTAGGCAAAACAGGTATTCGCGTTTCCAAACTTGGACTTGGCGGAGCACCGCTCGGTGGAGACTTCGGGCCAACGACTGACAAGGAAGTTGAGAATGTTGTACACGCCGCTATTGATATGGGGATTACCTTTTTTGATACAGCACCGCTGTACGGAAGCGGGGAGAGCGAACGCAGGCTTGGACTTGCTCTCAAGGGACGCCGGGATAAGATCGTACTCGCGACGAAGGCCGTTATGCGGGGGGATCCTTACACTTATGACAATACGATCAAGTCCGTGGAGCAAAGCTTAATCCGTTTGCAGACCGATTGCATCGATCTCATTCAGCTGCATGAGTTGGAGTCTACCTCCTATGAGCAGGTTGTTAACGAAACCTTGCCCGCATTTCGGAAGCTGAAGGAGCAGGGCAAGGTACGCGCAATCGGTATCAATGCCGGTAAAATGGAGCTGCTCACTCCTTTCATGGACGAGCAGCTTTGCGATACGATTCAAACGTTCGGTCGGTACACGTTGATCGATTACACGGCTGCTGACGATTTGCTCATACGGGCGAAAAGAAACGGGATTGGCGTCATTCACGGCAGTCCGCTGAACATGGGCATATTGGCGGATCAGCCTGCACCGTTCTTCTTGAAATACGTAGACCGTCTTAATGAAGCGAACAGAAGAATGGATAAGCTTGAGTTTTTACGCGAAGGCCGTGGACTGGGCAGCTTGGTCGAGCCAGCGATGCGTTTTTGCCTTTCCAACCCGGATATCGCTGTGACTCTAACAGGAACAACGTCGGTCGAGGTTCTTCAGCAAAACGTAGCATACTGTGATGGTGTGGGTTTAACTCCCGAACAACAAAGCAAAGTACTTGCCTTGTTTCCGGGGCAACCTTTTTAATGGAGAGGAATGGGATTACAATGAAACCGAATACAACCGCTCTGGCCAATTGGCTGCTCACATGGGTTAACGATAATGGGGCCATACATGGCTTTCATAACCACTCGGTATGGGGCTCGAACCCTTACAGATGGGCGGATTTCACATCGAATCACAGCACTTGGGCAAGTCCGCTGCTGGCATCGATTGCCTTGGCTATCAAGGAAAAAAGGGACCCGAGGCTGGAAGAGATGCTTATTCAGCTCATCCGCTTTCAGACCACTGCTTTTCAAGAGGATGGTCAATATGCGCATATTGGCTTTCAGATCGGGGAGTCACTCAAGCGTGGTCTCATCCACAATATGATGCCTAATGTCGCACTTGGACTTACAGCGGAGTATGCGGAAGCCTGGCTTCCACAGGAGCACAGAGAAGCGATTCGAACAGCGATCGCAAGCAGTATGGATACGAACGACACGATGTACCCTTTTGGTGCCTTATACAAGGAAGGCAAGGCCAAGGCGATCAGCAATCAGGAGTATGCGAGGCTGTGGGGTAAGCTGCAGTATCAGCGTGTATTCGGTGAAGTGCGATGGGAAGACCTGCCGGATCAGCTTGATTTCATGATCGATCGCTACCATGTCAAAGGCTTTCCTGATGAGGACAGCGATGCATCATATCGTTATCTTGGGGATTTGACCAATACGGAGCCAGCAGAGTATTACGGTCTTCTGATCGCTCCGCTCATCCTTGCCTATGAAATATACGGAACGGAAAAGTATCTGGAGGCCGCAGGACGTCTTTGCCGTCATCTTGCTCGCTGTGCCTGGTATGATGAGAAGGGCCAAATCCGTTTGCACCGTGCCTGGTATCACAGCGGGAGCCGTTGGGTAAAAATCAAAGAACCGATGCTGATTGCGGGAATGGGCATGTCACTGTACGGGATTCAGAAGTACTTGAGCCACCGAGAGGACGAAGAGCTGGAGCGATTCCTTGCTGCATGTGACCGGACGTATGCTACTTACCAGAATCCACGAGGATTTTTTGCTTCAGCCACAGGATGGCAGGGTGAGGCGGATATTGCACCTTGTTCAGCATGGCATTCCCATGATCTGTTATATTTGCTTGTTCGTCATCGTCCTGAGCCTGAGTTTCACGAGGCGCTCTTCAAGGCGGACGACAAAATATCAGTCCTGCTAGGCGATCAGTGTATCTGGATGGAGAAGGGCAACCATTGGACAATCACCGATTATGCAGCACATGATGTTTTCAAGCTGCTCGGTCGTAAAGACGAGGCTTACTTCGGACGTGATATGGATTGGATTGGTGGAGACAGAACGCTTCCTGCGCATTTTTCCTTCAAGGACCAGCCTATTTTCATGCGTACGGACGAAGGCGTTTTCTTGAAGCCTGGATCACATGAGGAAGAGGATTTGAACTTGTCCTGGATTGGACCGCGACCGTATTTGGGGCTTTGGAAGTAAACAGTAGGGCTGCTGTTTACTTTAACCATAATCAACCCTATGGTTGATAAGGTATTGGAGGAAGCTGGCATTCTCAAGCGAACGGTACGTAGGCGCACGCATTTCTGCCATTTCGAACCCAGCTCCCTATCGATTGCTCACCAGTGGATGATAGTAGATATTTTATTAATAGGGTTAACAATTAAGGGATAACAGGTTACTACTTGTTATTTCTTTTTTTGTGGAGCGAGGTCTAAGCAGGAATTGGCTGAAAAGTGTAGAATTCCTTATTAGCGAACATGTGTTTGTTATATGGATAAGGAGGAAGAGACCATGAGTAAAGAGAGCATTCATTTGTCCCCGCGAGAACAAGAACTGAAGGATGCTGTGAATCATATTGTTGGTGGATATCCCGAAGTGCACATAGTGATCGATGGTTTCAATTCTACATTGTTTCGTGTAAAAAATAAGTCGTTTGTAAGGCTTGCCGGTGATGAACAGCATGGCTATTACCTGTGCTTCAAGGCAACCAAAGAAACACAGGAATTTCTTGTGCAGCAGGAGCCTTACTGGAAAACACCTTATTTTGGGCAATATGGGTGGGTGTCAACTTGGGCCAATCAAGCAGATAGCTGGGAAGAGCTGGGGCCGCTTCTCAAGGAAGCTTACCTTCTGGCAGCACCCAAAACACTTGTAAAACAATTTATTTCCTAATTCATAAAATAAAAATGTTTAGATCTCTCTGATTTTTGATAGAATGGTAGTAGGCAGTGTCCAATATAATACTGGGAGGTTATGTTATGATATCACCAGGAACTATTCTTACAGAAGATTTGGAATTTGAAAAAGCGAGAAACGAAGGTTGTATTATAGAGGCTAGACAAGGGAACTTAAGAGTGTATGGACCCGGCAAAATTACGGCTTATGGATCCCACCAAGTAACGGTTAATGGAAGACCCATTATGAGATCGGTCAACCAGTTTATTGTCGTATAAGGTTTACACTGTACACAATTAGAGCGATTCGGAC
>JARBUQ010000203.1 GCA_029239545.1 Paenibacillus sp. | reverse complement strand
TGCAGGGGGCTATGGATATTATTGCCGAGAACATCGCAGATGATCCGAAGATTCGCGCATGGGTCCGCAGCTATACGCGAGATCAAGGCGGGATCGTAACCGAGGCCAAGGATGCCAAGGCCGAATCGGTGTACGAGATGTATTATGACTATCGGGAGCCGATCCGCAAGCTGCCTCCGCATCGGACGCTCGCGATCAATCGGGGAGAGCGGGAAGAGCTGCTGAAGGTTTCCTTCGACGTCCTGGTGGACAAGATTCATGATTATATGGCCAGACAGATCATACGCGGCGAGTCGATCGTGAAGGAGACGCTGCGGCTGACCATCGAGGATGCGTACAAGCGGTTGATCGCACCATCCATCGAGCGGGAGATCCGCAACGAGCTGACGGACAAGGGCGAGGAGCAGGCGATTACTATATTCGCAGAAAATCTGCGCAACCTGCTGCTGCAGCCGCCGATCAAGGGCAAGGTTGTACTCGGGGTTGACCCGGCTTACCGGACAGGCTGCAAGCTGGCGCTGGTCGATGAGACGGGCAAGACGCTGGAGATCGCCGTCGTCTATCCGACGCCTCCGAACAACAAGGTTGTTGAGGCGGAGAATAAGATTAAGGCGATGATCGAGAAGCACAGCGTCGAGTTGATTGTGATCGGCAACGGGACCGCCTCGCGAGAGACGGAACAGTTCATTGCCGATCTGATTCGGCAGCTGCGCGTCGGGCGACAGCTGCAGTATATGATCGTGAGCGAGGCTGGCGCGAGCGTGTACTCGGCCTCCAAGCTGGCGCAGGAGGAGTTCCCCGAGTTGGACGTGGCGGAGCGCAGCGCGATCTCGATCGCGAGGCGGATGCAGGATCCGCTCGCGGAGCTGGTCAAGATCGAGCCGAAGGCGATCGGTGTCGGGCAGTACCAGCACGACGTGGCCCAGAAGCGGCTCGAGGAGAGCTTGAAGGTTGTGGTAGAGTCAGCGGTTAACCACGTCGGTGTTGACCTGAATACAGCCTCTCCGTCGCTCCTGTCGTACGTGTCCGGAGTGAATGCTACGATTGCCAAGAATATAGTCAAGTACCGCGAGGAGAACGGCAAGTTCAAGAACCGCAAGCAGCTGCAGAAGGTGCCTCGGTTAGGGGCGAAGACTTATGAGCAGTGCATTGGCTTCATGCGGATCAGCGGCGGGGAGAATCCATTGGATAACACCCCGATCCATCCTGAATCTTATGAGGCTGTGGACAAGCTGTTCAAGGAGCTGAAGCTGGCCAAGAGCGGGATCGGAACACAGGATCTGAAGGATAAGCTGCAGCAGCATAATCCGGAGCAGCTGGCGACCCAGCTTGATGTTGGCGTCCCGACGCTGCGCGATATTCTGGAGAGCCTGCAGCGTCCCGGACGCGATCCGCGGGAAGAGCTGCCTTTGCCGATTTTTCGCACCGACGTGCTGCAATTGGAGGACTTGACCCCCGGTATGCAGCTGCAGGGCACAGTGCGCAATGTTATAGATTTCGGAGCATTCGTAGATATCGGGATCAAGAATGATGGACTCGTGCATATCTCGCAGCTTAGCGACCGTTTCGTGAAACATCCGATGGATGTGGTGTCTGTAGGAGACACGGTTACGGTATGGGTATTGGGCGTGGATGAGAAAAAAGGCCGCGTCAGCCTTACGATGAAATCTCCCAAGCAGCAGTCTTGATTGTGTAGATCGGTTGGTTAATACCGGGTTTGCAGGATGATGGCAGGTTTTCGGAGTAAACATGAGAACAGCCTGACAAAGTATGAGTTTCATACTTTGCCGGGCTGTTCGGTTTGATTCATTAAAATCTCATGCATAAGCAAGCGGTGACCATGTGCTTAACAAAGCAAATTTCAAGGTTGCGATATAGGAACGGATTCTTGCGAATCGGGAGTGTTCTTAGTGCGGTAGAAGTACCAGCAGTCATTCAATAAGCGGATTTGGCGGAGATCCTTCTTCACAAAAGCGCGTTCTAACTGATGGCAAAGCCATTGCGGCATTGTCCCATCCCCTCTCCCTGGCTGTGGGCCGTTCATGTCGGCCATACGCATCGTAATCTTGAGCTTCTACTAGCATATGGGTGGGAGGGCGCTTAGGTGCAGGTCCGTTTCTCTCTTACTCCATTTCTTCCTCGTACCATTGCTCCAATTGAGCTTGAAGGGCACGAATCTCTGTCAACAAAGATATAAGCGGATATGATTTCTCCTGAATGGCGGCAAAAGACTGCTCCAGCTCATTCACATAGGCTAACCCATTCAAAATCTGGCACTGCTCAGCCACCACTTCAACCTGCTCACACTCAGCGATAATATGACCTAGCTGAGGGACATTTCCAGCGGTCAGCTTGTCCAGTTCCTTGTGCAATCTTCGATTGAGGGCCGTTAATTGATACACATGGGATGCAGGCATCTCCACGAATTCCACCTGTTGGTCGAGCTGCAGTAACGCGTATTTCATTTTAGACATAGTAGGTATGAACGCTCCTCTCCTGATTAGCCGCGTCAGCCTGACGCTTCGTACGATAACGTTTTCTACTTGACAGTGTAGCCTACAATAAGGTACAAATTCAAGTGAAGCCGACTATTATTTGAGGAGGGTTACCACTGGACGACCGGCAATTGCAGCAATGGATCGAACGAATATCGTTGGAGTCGTTTGGATGGCCCTTCCGTCATAAAGCGATCTTTAACCATAGACTGCGTTCCACAGGTGGAAGATATTTCACCAAGTCGCATAACATCGACATCAGCTGGCAGCAGTATGAGATCTATGGTGCAGAAGAGGTGGAGAAAATTATTAAGCATGAGCTGTGTCACTATCACCTGCATCTGCAGAGGAGAGGGTATAAACACAGCGATCCTGAATTCAAGCAGCTGCTTGCTCAAGTAGGGGGAACACGCTTCTGTAAAGCCGTTGCACCACGTAAGGCGCCAACGCCATTTCGATACAAGCTCGACTGCAGCTCATGCGGAATGCACTATATGCGTAAGCGTAGGATGGACCCGACCAAGTATGCTTGCGGAAGGTGCGGCGGGAAGCTGAGGCTGCTTGTTCTGCAGCAGTAGAGGGGTAGTAGGGCTTATGCTCGAGTTGTCGCGAGAGGGAGCTTGACTATTGGGAAATATTCTGATAAATTTGAAATACTTTCCCTGATAGCTCAGTTGGTAGAGCACTCGACTGTTAATCGAGTTGTCACAGGTTCGAGTCCTGTTCGGGGAGCCACATATGGAGAGATACCCAAGAGGCCGAAGGGGGCGCTTTGCTAAAGCGTTAGGGTGTAACAGCCGCAAGGGTTCGAATCCCTTTCTCTCCGTACCGATCCAAGCCGCAGCTGCTGCGGTTTTTTTTGTTGTCTTTTTGGAGAGTTTAGGTTTCCGGGAGGAAGACCGAAGGGTGTTTACTTTTTTGTGTGGTCTTGTTAAAGAGTATAAGTTTCTGGGTTGGTTTTGGGCGAAATATATGGCTTCCCCAACTTGGTGATTTGATCAGAAAGTTCGTGGATTGGAACCAGAGGCTATGTGTTCAAGCATAAAACGGTTAGCAGAGAAGGGAGCAAGAAACGGTTAGTTGCAGAGGTTGCAGATAGGGAGCGCATTTGACCTACTGGGTTTAGAACTCATTCTGCCCAGAACCTCTGCTTACCTTCAGCCAATTACATTCGCAAGAAAACCACAATGAACACAAGGAGTAAACCTAACCTTGCTAATTGCAAATCAAACTTAACTAATAAAAGCTCAAGCAGGAGAAACTGAGAAATAGTAAACTGAACTTTTGCTATTCGTTAAGCCAGCTTTGTTATTAGGGTAAGGTAGGTTAACTAAATCGTTCATCATGATAATTTCGTGCTGATTTAGTAAAGTTTGCTTTACAATTAGCGAAGATAGATTTACCAACCAAGTTGGCCGATCGTACGGTTACCGCACCGCACCGTAGATCGCCACTCATGACAATGAGCTCGATGAATTCAAACCCAACAGCCGAAAGTTTCAAGAAATCTCCCGACACAGGTATACGCTGCAGCCGACCTTGTTGAACTTTCACGCATCAACAAAGTTGAACCCATCCATCAAGGGCCATCCGATGCTTAGCCGGACGGTCCTTGATGGTCAAAAATATCTTTTTCATCCTATGCTCAAGCATTAATGTGTGGACTTCGATATTTCAATTGCTGCTACAGCTAAACAGCTACCCATTGTCTTCCCTAGCATTTTCCCTGGAACACTCCTTCAACAGGCTGAACAAGCCTGCTTGGAGCTCAAGGAAGCCCTTCTGCAGGTGAGCGCTGGTCCATTGTTGGAATAAGGTTTGGATGGACTCCTGCTCTAACCAGAAAAGGAAAGCATATGCCCGAGCAATGAGCAGACTGTGTGCTGTAATTCTTTCTTCCCGCGTAGCATCTGCAGGCAATCGTTTTAACCAATCCCCGAATTGAAGCGATCGGATCGCTTGGTGGAACATCGGTGTATGTGATTTTTTCATATATTGCACAAGTGTGAGCAAGGTATGCCATATTTTTCGGTGTTGGTCGTTTAGTTTTTTATTGGAGTAAGGTTGTATCATTTCTCTTAGCCATTGTTCTCCATGATTCCCCCACAGCTTTTTTAGATAAAGTTGAGAAAGGATGGAATGGAAGCAAGCTCGGAATAAATAAGCGCCGGGTTCGTGCACCTGGCCTAGCGTCGTTGGATCGAACCTTTTATAAGACATAGGAACACCCACAAAGCGCCTTATGGCCATGTCGAACATTACAATATTTTCTAGTTCTATATCAGATAAATGATTAAGTGTTTTCACTAGATGGAGTTTAAGAAGCAGAGAAGGGGCGTAAGGTCTCTTGCTGTAGGGAGTGTAAAGATTTGAGAAAAGCTCGTCAGCGAAAGAGAAGTCAATTGCTTGCTCAATTGGACTCCAGAACGGATGATCAGGCAATCTGGAGAAGGTGACATAATCGTCGATGGTCAAAGCTCCGAAATCTTTGTAAAATATTTTCTTGGTTGAGGCAATGGTTCGCTTGGTAACTGATAATTGTGGAATCATATGTGGATATGTAGAAGTAGGAGAGTAGGTACTATGACTCAGTTGTTGTAGGTGATCGACTCGGATTTGTTGGTGCATTATATCCCCCCAATGTTTTATAATGGTTCAAATATACCATAAATAAGGTTAAATATGGATATTTATTTTGAGGGTTCTTAAGGCGCTAGTAGTGCAAGCTGTAGCTTACAACCACTTTTTGGATTTAAAATAGGCCCACATTCCGAGTGAAAGAGCAAGCATAACCCCCCATACGAACAAATAGCCATAGCTCCAGTCAAGCTCGGGCATCTTGTGGAAATTCATCCCGTAAATCCCGACAATAAAAGTAAGGGGCATGAATATAGTGCTAACAATCGTTAGTGTCTTAATGATTTCATTCATTCGGTCTGTTTTCATATTCATCTGAAGCTCGAGCAACCCATTCAGCGATTCGCGAAAAATATCCACCGTATCAATTACTCGAGATAAATGATCATATATATCTACGAAGTACACATCAGACTCCTGCCGAGTATAAGGAAACGTTTGGTGGCTTATCGAGCCAAGAACCGTTCGCTCTTCTACAAAAATCGCCCGCAGCAGGTGAAGTGTCCGTTTGAGCTTGAAAATATTTTGCGCAACCTTGACATGCGGGTTTTTGAAAATGGCCCTTTCCATCTTATCAATTCGATCATCTGCATGATTAAGACGTTCGGAGTATTCATCGACACAGCGGTCGAGCAGATGGTACAGAATTTGACCGGGATGCTCGATCCCGTTCTCCACATCTTCGCATTCCTGAGTCAGCTGTTGAATGTAGGGCAGGTCTTCCTGAGTCATGGAGATCACGTAATTCGGTCCTATTACGATTGCAATTTCCTGGACCTTCAGATCAGGCAGCAGCGCATAAAAGACGATAAATATATTGTTCTTGTACCTATCAAGCTTAGGGCGTTGATTCATGACGAGGCAGTCTTCTACTATCAAGGGATGACAGTCGAACAGGTCAACTAGCACATGCCTGACTTCAGCTTCTGGGGCGCCGCTCAGGTGGACCCATGCCACTTCATCCTGTTCTGGGACTCTGTTGTCTACTACTGAGGCCGAACTGGAGGTTGAATTATACAGCAGCATAAGGGGTCGACCTTCCTTTCAATGGATCCTGCTTAATGCTGGGGAAAACATGTCTCAATTTTCAACAATTTTAACATACCGGATTCGCAAAATCGAATAAACAGCTGTTATGTATTCGCGTGTAGAAATAACTTGTCTTCTGATGAATAATCGGCTATAATAACTCTTGTCGCCAAAAACGGCATAATATAGGGCCCGTTGGTCAAGCGGTTAAGACACCTCCCTTTCACGGAGGTTACAGGGGTTCGAATCCCCTACGGGTCATATTGCCCTTTCATAAGTGACGTGAAGCATACAAGATGATTCTGATTACTTTGTAGGGGCATCTAACACTAGGAGCCATTAGCTCAGTTGGTAGAGCACCTGACTTTTAATCAGGGTGTCGTAGGTTCGAGTCCTACATGGCTCACCATTTTCGCTTCACAGCAGTGCAATCCTCGTAACATGCGGTCGTGGTGGAACGGCAGACACGCTATCTTGAGGGGGTAGTGCCCATAGGGTGTGCGGGTTCAAATCCCGCCGACCGCATCATAAGCAAGAACTTGGAGAACCCTTGATACATAAGGGTTTTTTTTATTTGTCGCAGGTAAATCATCCTTGGTACAGTGTGGTATTACCCCATATCTGTTGCAATGGCATTTTTAAGCGCAGGATAGCGTTAGAATTGCACGACCAAGGCTTGTACGATTTCACGGAGGACCCGAGGACCGAAGCCTGAACGAAACTCGTTACGGGCTGTTCCACATCCTGACAGGGAAATAAGTAATTACATTTACATATGGTACGCTATTTAATTAATAATCACATAGTTAAAAGGATGGGATAGAATTGAGTCTTTTTCCTGTAACGTACTCACTCTTGTCAAAAACAGCGTTATTATCGCATATTAAACATCATTATGAAATCGATGAACCGATTAGTATGCAGTACTTCCTTAGGGGAATGAACGATACATATGTATTAGTAACTGGACAAGCAAAATATATTTTCCGAGTTTATCGTGCGGATAGGCGAAGTAATGCAGAGATTGCATTTGAACTAGATTTATTGAACTATCTTAATAAGAAAGGTGTAAATGTTTCAATACCGATCCCTCAAAAAGACGGAACTTTTATTAACGAATTTTTTGTCCCTGAGGGTGTAAAGCATGGGGTTATGTTTAGTTATGCTGATGGAAATGAGAAGCCTATTCATGCTATAGGAGATAGTTATTTGTTTGGGCAATCTGTTGCACAAATTCACAAAGCTGCTGACCACTTTAGTAGTGAACACATACGAGACCATCTTAATTTTGAACATCTGATCGAGAACCCGCTTAACACAATCAAATTACATATGGAACATCGTCAAGAGGAATACGATTTTCTTTATGAACTTGCAATGAGATTAAAGGAAGAGATCGTGAACCATCTGAAAGAAGGGTTAGATTGGGGAGTATGTCATGGGGATTTGCATGGAAATACCAATGTTGCTTTTACAGACGATGGGAAACTGACACATTATGATTTCGATATTTGTGGCTATGGATGGAGAGCCTATGATATTGCTGAGTTTAGATTGGCGAGGGAAATTCACAGCAGGCATAATAAAGATGAGGTAGA
>JARBUQ010000202.1 GCA_029239545.1 Paenibacillus sp. | reverse complement strand
TTCACAAGGAGGCAACTTCAATATGGACCCCGTTTTACAGAACAAACAACCGCCTTTCGCTACAGCTTAATTACCCCGATCGTCAGCCGGCAAACGCCGATGGTTCCCGGTGAACTGAAGGCATATTTGGAGTATACTGCTGCTTAGGTATACCACATTCCGAGTAGCAACAAATCAAGGGTGGGCATGCGGACGCTCGAACGTTACATCTCCCAGTACTTCAAGGGAGAATAGGACGGCCTCAAGCCCAAGAGCCATATTCGTAAAATGAACCTGATCATACCTCCGGCCGTGCTGCAAGAAACGATTCGCTTGAGACAACAACGTCCCGAACGAAGCGTCGAGCAGATTATCTTCATCTGTTGGAGGGGGCTCGCTGATTTGGTAATGGGTTCGCATATCGTTAGGGGAATGAGGGAGGATTCGATGAAAATTTATGTAAGCGTAGATATGGAAGGGATCGCTGGAATCATATCGCAAACGCAAATTTTTAAACACGAGCAGCATTATGAAGAATCGAGAAGGCTCTTGACAAACGAAGTGAATGCTGTCGTAGAAGGGTTGCTGCAAGCTGGGGCGGAGGAAATTATAGTAAAAGATGCACATAGTACCGGCTTCAACTTCTTACTTGGGGATTTACATCCAGATGCGATGTATTGCCTCGGCGGTACAAGCATAGCACAACGTTTCCCTGGCTTGGACTCCTCATTTGATGGGGCCATCCTGATCGGTTACCATAGTATGGCTGGAACTCACAAAGCGATACTGGACCATACCTTTTCTATAAAGAAATTTACCCAAATCAACTTGAATGGTCAACCAATCGGTGAAATCGGAATTGACAGTTTGTTGTTTGGCCTGCTGGATGTGCCTGTGCTGCTGGTCACGGGTGACGATACGACCTGCGCAGAAGCAGAACGCGAGCTTGGCCCTTTCATTCAAACTTACACGACCAAATTTGCAACAGGACGACACAGCGGTTTGCTCAAGTCGCCACGAAAGGTGAATGAGGAAATTAAAGCTGCGATTAAAGCAGCCCTAGATAACAAGGATCAATGCAAGGCCTACAAAAAGAAAGGTCCGTACGAAGTGGTCGTACATTATTTATCTACGGATTTGGCAGATGCATGCTATTGCGATGGTGTGGAAACTGTCAGGCTGGACGGTTTGAGGATTTTGTTCAAAGATGCGGAAATAGTCAGCTTGCTTAATAGGGCATTATGAACAGCTCAGAATGAACCGCCTAAGGATAGGCGGTTTTTCCGTTAGATAGACATAAAGGCAGCTGTACGTATTCTCTTAAGGGAGGAACAGAAATGGTACCGAAGGATATGTTTAACGGCTTTGATTTAACCGTTATTGAAGAAAGCAAGAGGGAAATGATTGTTCGTTCTCACCTTGGAGACACTGCAGCCTTAAAAAAATTGCTGAGCGAAGACCCGGGTCTTGTTAACTGTGTTTGGGGATATTTCACACCCATACACTTTGCTGTCAGAGCCGGGCATATCGAGTCTGTCCAACTGTTATTGGAGCATGGTGCGGATGTAATCAAGAACCCTGTCGGATGGTCGGACGACCTTCTGACCAAGGCAACGGATCGGGGATACAAAGAAATCGCCAACATTTTAGAACAGCATCTTGCCCGGAATTATCAAGTGTCGCCTGATGGAAGCAAACTCGCCAGGTTGATAAGAAATGGGCAAATAAACGAGGTGCTGAGGGAGCTGGACAATTCCCCGGAGATGATTCATTGTGGCGATGAGCGCGGGAATACCCCTCTTCATTGGGCAGTGCTTACCCGGGACCTGCAGCTGATCGACAGCTTGATCCATCGAGGCGCCGATCTTATGGCAAAAAGAGTGGATGGGGCTACCCCTTTGCAAGTTTCCATTGAAGGAGATTACTGGTTTCGAAGCAGTCGGGATTTGAATCAGAGGGCTTTGCGAAATGAGTGGTTCGTCATTGGGTACTTGGTCGCGCGCGGGGCGGACTATGATATATGGACCGCAGCTTCGATTGGTGACACCGAGCAGGTTGCCTCCTTTCTGCAAAAAGAACCCTCCCTGGTTAATGCCCAAAATTCAGTAGGCAAAAGGCCCTTAAGCTACGCGGCCAAATACGGGAATACCGTTACGCTTAAGCTCTTGCTCGATCATGGGGCCAATCCGAATATGGAAGAGAGGGATGCCCCGAGCGGAGGTTCGCTTTGGGCAGCCGTTAAGGGCAACTACAAGGAATGTGCGCTATTGCTGCTGGAGAATGGAGCGGACCCTAATGCTATAGTGGAATCAGGGGGGAACAGTCTATTTATTGCTATGAGGGGTGGCCACGTTTCGGTGGCGAATTTGCTCTATGCCTATGGGGCATCCATGAATCTGGATATGGTCTGTTGTTTGGGGAGAATCGATTTGGCCGGTGAAATCATAGCAGCGAATCCTTCGTTGATTAACATGGGTGGTGACTACGGTCCGCTGTGCATGGCTGTGAATTGCGGTCACATGGATATTGTCAAATTGCTCCTGCGAAACCGCGTCGACTTAAACGTCCCATGGTACACGAATAATTACATGGGATATGCAATGGACCAGGGAACGGAAATGGCCAGGCTGTTCCTGGAGTCGGGAGCCAATCCGAACAACTCTAACTGGCTAAGCGTTACCTATCTACATAAGGCAGCATGGCTTGGCAAACTGGAATTTGCTCAATTGCTTATTGAGTTCGGAGCCGACCCGAATGCTATTGACGAGGAATACCACTCTACTCCTCTTGGCTGGGCTGCGAAATATGGACAGACCGAGATGGTCAGGTTTTTGCTGGATAAAGGCGCAGATCCTTGTCTTCCGGCAGATGAATCGTGGGCGCAACCACTTTGTTGGGCCAAGCGGAAGGGATATACGCTCATTGCTGATATGCTGGCAGCTGCAGCTGCTTGTACAGAAGGTAATGAATCACCAGCTTCGGAGTAATTTTTTCGCAACAATAACGGATGGACGCGGATGACAACTAAGGCTTTTCGCCCCACAGCTTGAAAAATGCCGCGGGTAGTCTATACTGAATGTATATAAAAAAGTACGGAAAGGGAGATGAAACCATGAGTTTACAGCAGGAGATCATTGTGAAGTTAGGGGTCAAACCTCAGATTAATCCGAAGGAAGAAATTCGCAAGCGAGTTGATTTCCTGAAGCAGTTCGTGCTGCAGGCCAATATGAGCGGCTTGCTTATCGCAATCAGCGGCGGCGTGGACAGCGCAGTGGCAGCAGGTCTATGCAAGCAAGCTACTGATGAGCTAAGCCAGGAGACAGGGCGTGAATATATCACGCTTGGTGTATTCCAGCCGTACGGCGAGCAAGTGGACATTGCGCACAGCTATGCTGTAGCCGAAGCTTTCCAGCTTACCCATAAGGTAGAGACTAATATCGAGCAGTCGGTTGATGAGATCGCCCTTGAAGTCGAATTCGGGTTCAAGAACCTGGGCATTCATCGCCATATCAGCAAGGAGAACAAAGGCAACATCAAAGCCCGCACTCGAATGGTTGTGCAGTATTCGCTCGCTTTTGACTTGAAGCTCATTGTGGTAGGTACCGATCATGCATCTGAAGCGATAACCGGCTTCTTCACCAAGTACGGGGATGGAGCAGTGGATGTAACCCCTCTTAGCAGCTTGAACAAGCGTCAGGTGCGGCTGCTTGCTGTCGAACTTGGCGTACCGCAGAGCGTACTCGAGAAAGCACCGACAGCGGGACTTTGGGAAGGACAGACGGATGAGCAAGAGCTCGGAATTACTTATGAAGAGAACAGCGATTACTTGGAAGGCCGGGAAATTAGCGCCGAAGCCAAGGAAAAGCTGGAGAGACAATATATCCGCACCGAGCATAAGCGCATTCCGATTCCGGGGATTTAATTCATAATGATTATAGGGATTGGGACAGATTTAACCGAAATTTCCAGAATACGCAGCATCCTGGGACAATCCCATGGTGAGCGATTCATTGAACGGGTTCTGACTCTTGAAGAGCGCGAGCTGGCTGCTACCCGTAAGGGGCGATTGGCGGAGTTTGTTGCCGGTCGATTCGCTGCCAAGGAAGCTATGGCCAAAGCGCTCGGCTGCGGGATCGGCCGCCAGCTGGGTCTGCAGGATATGTGTATCCTGCCGGATCGACAGGGGAAGCCGGTATGCAGCGTGTCGGCATCAGCCTGGGAGCGTCTAGGATACTCCGAATCGGCAGTCCGATTGCACCTGACTATTACACACACAGAGACGACGGCTGCTGCATTCGCGGTTGCTGAACAAGCGAAGGATTAACCATCCTTCGCTTGTTGTTTGTACAGCTATGCCGACAATTATTTCAAGCTGAACAACCAATCCTTCAAGGCTGTGATTTGCTCTGGCTTCAGGCTGCCCTGAAAATCAGGCATGCCGTTGCCGCCCTTGCGGATTTGGGTTTCAATCTGCTCCGCTGTCAATCGTCCACCTACCTGTGTAAGATCGGTTCGGGGACCAATGCGTCCCTCCAGCCCTCCTCCATGGCAGGATAGGCAGCTTTTCTTGTAGACGGTCTGGATATCAGCGGAGGCATTACTTAGAAGCTCGGGATTTCCTTTTGCAGCAGAATCTCCCGATTCCCCGCCGCAACCTGCAAGTGACAAAGTCAGCAGGGTGAAGCCTGCCAACAGTGCAGTTGTTCGGCGCGATCGTTGTGGACGCATTAATCGTTCAAGTAACATAGAAATCACCTCAGACGAATAGATGAAGGAGCTGTCAGCAATGAGATTAGTTATTGTAACAGGAGCATCGCAGGGCTTGGGAGAAGCGATTGTACGCAGCCTGCTCGGTCAAGCCCATACAAGGATTGCGGCGATATCAAGAACCGAGAATCAAGCTCTATTGGAAGAAGCGGTGGCAGACTCAGCAGGCAGCAATAGTAAACTGGATTGGTATAAGTGTAATCTTGTTCATACGGAGCTGCTTGAGCCGCTTATGGATCGCATTTTTGAGACAATAAATATAACAGAGTATGATGCTGTCTATCTGATCAACAACGCCGGAATTGTACAGCCGATTGCCCCGGCAGAACGATGCAGCGCGGAGGAGACAGCCAGAAACGTACAGCTTAACCTGATTGCACCGATGGTGCTGACTTCTGCCTTCATCCGGCATACATCCGCTTGTCAGGGTGATAAAGCAGTGCTCAACATCTCCTCGGGAGCGGGGCGCTCGCCTTATGAAGGATGGAGCAGCTACTGCAGCTCCAAGGCAGGGTTGGATATGTTCACGCGTTGTGTAGGGGCAGAACAAAAAAACGAATCATACCCGGTAAGGGTACTTTCTATCGCACCAGGCGTTGTAGATACACCCATGCAGAAGGTTATTCGGGACACGGATCCCGAAGATTTTGTTCATCTGGGCAGATTTCTCGAGCTTAACGAGACGGGTCAACTGGTGTCCCCGGACGATGCAGCCTCCAAGCTGTTGCAGGCTCTGACTAACACTGAGCTTGCTGCAGGAAGCATACTGGATGTGCGTAATCTGGGAGGCTAACGGGATGCCGACTTGCTTCTGATATGCAGGATAAGCGCACAAGCTATCAGGCTCCAGCCGCCGAAGAACATCAGAACGAGCGGTGCGAAGCCTAAATACCAGATCGTAAGGATCGCAGTAAGCGTCAACAGCCACATAGCCAGTAATAGGAAGGCACTGCCCAGCATGATGCCGAGGATCATGTAGATTATTCCGAGCACAAGAGCGCGCGATACGTCGAATAAGTAATAGCTCTGTTGTCCAGCGTGAATCAGCAGCGCAGCACATAGGATCAAATAACCGCAAAGCAGGATCAGCCGGGAACGATTGCCGAATCGAAGCTGAGCTTGTTGTCGTGACTGCGTCAATACATCATGGCCTTCAGTGTTCTTGCGCTTCCAGAAGCGTACTCCGAACGATATTAATGTAAGTAGAACAGCTGCCCAAGTGGTGGTCGTTACCTTGGGATCATCAGTCTCCAAGTTCAAGAAGTAAACCAGGAGGGCACCGACGATCCATTGAGCTCCCCATATGTATAGGTAAGGATTATAGCTGCGAACCGATTTGATATCCATCAATTTGATCACCTCGAATGACAAAGCTAGCTTACTACTTGGCCGAAATGATGTCAAATAGGGCTTGCTAGTTACTGTCCGGGCTCGGCCCGATGTTTTTTGGCATAATCCCGAGGGGAGAAGCCTATTACTTTTTTAAAAATACGGCTGAAATAAAACTCATCCACATACCCTACACTGGCGGCAATAGACTTTAATCGGTAGTCCGAAAGCACGAGCAGCTCCTTGGCCCGGTCCATCCGCAGATGGGTAAGGAAGTCGATAGGACTGTACCCGATATATTTTTTGAACAATCTGGAGTAGTGGCTGACACTGAGACCAGCGAGCTGCGCTAATTGCTCGAGCGTGAGCGGCTCCTGGTAATGCTGGGCCATGAATTCCTGTGTAAACTCGATGGCTGCTGTAGTATCACCAGCGATTCTTTGTGCTCGGAGATCCTGCAGGAAGGCGAGCAGAAATTCATGGAGCAGTATTTTGCGGCGCATAGCGGTCAGATGTCCACGGCGCTGCCACAATGCGAACAGCTGCTCCATGAGATAAATGAGCTGCGGCGTATTTTGCGTTGCATACATGCCCTGCAAGGGAAAGGAGCATTCCGTCGCGCTTCGCGAAATCCACTGTTCCTTCTCCTCGTAGGTTTCTTTATAATGAAAACGTACGAAGTAATATTCGATAGGCTGCTCAGGATCAGCGCTTCTCTCCACGAGCATATCCGGAACGAAGAAGAATAACTTGCCGGGCTCTGCGGGATACAGCGTGCCGTTGATCTTGAAGGTGCCTTTTCCTTTAACGATGAGCCAAAAAGAATGGTGGCGGATCGTACGCAGCTGCTGGGTCCAGGCTACTTCTGTTTTTTGATGACCAATCAGCTGCAGAGAGAAGACGAATCGGTTGAGCTGGGCGGCAATTTCACCAAGCGATAGCATAAACAGCCTCCCTTGTCGGATGGGGAATAAGAAGCATAATTATCATTTATCATTCAAGTACAATGTCGGCGCTGCTTATGTACCTAAGCGTGATCGCTCTATGTGCGCTCTAAGGATAACGTCGAAGGTTGGACATTGTACTAGTATACCACTCAATTAGGCCTGCATGACTAGTAACACAAAGAGGAGCTATCATGAATCAATCTGCGAATTTTATCCATATTTACTCTGAACCGTTATTGCGCTGGTATAAAAAACATAATCGCGATTTGCCCTGGCGCCGCACCCGTGATCCATATTCGATCTGGATTTCGGAGGTTATGCTGCAGCAAACCCGTGTGGACACTGTTATTCCTTATTATAACCGCTTTGTGGACAAATTTCCCACCATCGAGGCTTTGGCCGATGCACCGGAGGAAGAAGTGCTTAAGCTATGGGAGGGACTGGGCTATTACTCGCGTGCCCGCAATCTTCAGGCTGCCGCACGCCAAGTGAAGGAGCAGTTCGGAGGAATCGTGCCGGATACATTGGCCGAGGTGTCTTCGCTTCGAGGCGTGGGGCCGTATACGGCGGGAGCGATTCTGAGCATCGCCTACAATAAGCCGGAACCCGCGGTTGACGGTAATGTGATGCGGGTGTTATCGCGGTTTTTTCTGCTGCAGGACGATATTGCCAAGCCGTCCACACGCATTCGTATAGAGGGGCTGGCGAAGACGCTCATCCCGCAGGACGAAGCGCGT
>JARBUQ010000201.1 GCA_029239545.1 Paenibacillus sp. | reverse complement strand
TATGTAGACCCAATACCGAAAATGTTGAAATAACCCTGAAAAACGATACTCCAACAGCTCAGTTTTATCTTGCAGGCTACAGGAAGGTTTCTTTTGGAAAATAAAGGGACAAATGAAAAGTAATTTGAATTCAGGCTGGCTCTACCCTGGAATCAGGGGCTTGACTGTTAGTGCCTCCTTTCTGGACGAGTTATGACCTATACGTCCCTATGCTGTTATGAGGTTGTTTGATTCCAAGACGATGCGGACAGTCGTTCCGTTATTTGCTCCGAACCCCCCGTTTTTGATCTATTCGCGGTCCGTTATGGGACATGAAATCACTCCAAAAGACCCCATTTTGCAGGAATTCCCCAGATGAAAATGGATAGAGAATCAGATATCCTCTGATAACTCTACCCATTCTTCGTGTTTAAGCAGCCAAGTCAATCCTTAGTGGCCTGATGTAAATTTCAAACCGACAATACCGGATACGATCATAAGAACGAACATAATCCGAATGAGGTCGCGCGACTCACCGAACATTACCATCCCGACGATGACTGTTCCGACTGCACCGATACCGGTCCAGATTGCATACCCCGTACCGATTGGCAGTGTCTTCAAGGACCACGATAAAAAGAAGAAGCTGATGAACATACCGATTAATGTGATTACACTTGGCCACAGCCTGCTGAATCCGTGTGTATATTTCAAGCCTACGGCCCATACAACCTCGAATAAACCCGCGATTACTAATAATATCCATGCCATTTTAAAGCACACTCCTTACGAACCATCTGTATAAGTTGACCGAAAGTTCATTATTGCGAACGATTGCCTTAAGTGGTTTGCAAGTTAAGGCAGGCTGATGCGCGCATTCTTTTCTTTCGTTCTACTTATCTTGGTTGAATTGTTGTTAGTTTTGCTCCATCGTTAATCCTGACCAGTACATTTTCCATATTGCCGGCAGCCTGGTACCGAACACTTCGGCCCCATAGTAGAGCATCTGAATGAACGCGCCGTCCATCAGACAGAAGTATGATGCTATTAAGTCTTCCGTCTTGGTATGTTTAATAATCCCGCTTTTGATACCTTTTTCGAAAAGATTGTGCAGCAGCTCGGTAAGCGACTTCTCGGCCTCCATAAAACGTTCCTGCAGCTGCTTCTGCAGAGAAGCGGGAGGAAACAGCAGCGATCTTTTGACAAATGTAATCTTCTCTTCGCTCAGCGTGTAATTATGGCATGATTCCTGAATGATCTGGAATAACCGTTCCTCTACCGAAGCTTGTTCGGACGTCTGCATGTAAGCGCGAATATGTTCCACATGCTCTTGGACCAGATCCTCGAACAGCTCGAGGTACAAGGCTTCCTTACTCTCTATATGGGCATAGAGGGAAGGGGTCTTGATCCCGACCGCTGAAGCGATCTCGGATAGCGCAGTTCCTTCATACCCTTGTCGGGCGAATAAGCTTAACGCTTCGGATTTGATTGTTGAAGGCGGCATAGGTGATGAACAGCTCCTTTTACCTAACGAACGTTAGTTAGAATGTCCTCAGTATATAACATCCCCCTAATAAAGGCAACTCTCATAATGAGTTTACTTTTGCTTATTCCGGACAAACTGAACATAAAGAGGGGGAATCAGGCATGGCTATTAAAAGTGAGGATTTAATCAAATATATAACGGAGCAAGTAGTTACATTCATGGAGACACCAGCGGATGTTCGCAAGGAGAACCGCAAGGTGCTTCGAGGTCAGAAGGAGCCATGGAAAAGCAGATGGTTCGGGATGATCCCATTCGCAATCAGCATGTGGCTGGAGGAACGCAAGACCAATTTCACACAACAGCCAGCTCCCGGCGCACACAGCGAAAAAAATAGGGACAAAAAAAGGACACCCCCATCGACTTAGCGATCAGAGGTGTCAATATATAGAGAAGAGGAGGAGAAATAACTAAGGGAAGAAGAAACCGTTCTCAAGAAGCTCCTGAAGCGGGATATAACGTGAGCCTTCCTGCTCCAGCCTAACAAAAGGCTGTGTGGAGCCGCTCCATAGCGTATACCCGATTACCGCAAAGGGAGCTAATACTTGTTTGTTATACAATTTGGCTGCATATACGATATTGTCTTGCTGCTGCAATGCGGTATGCAGCTGGTTGAGATCAGCAATAGCAAGAGGCTTGCCCTGCAGCCAATAGGTGTTATGGAAAGGATCGAAGCCAGGTCGCTCGACCTCCTGCAGCAAGTCAGAAGGGCCGGATAAGTTAGTCATAACAATGGAATCACCTGATGCTTCTGATGTATTCCATCGTGAGAAGCTGGTATCCTTCAAGGGGAGCTGTTCCCCTGTTTTGGCGTCCAAAAAATAATCGACCGACTGTCTACCCGCATCGGCAGCTATATGCCAAACAGCGTGCAGAGGACTATAATACAAGCGTTGTATATCCATAGGAGGACTTGTAATAAACTGTTCGAATGTGTAGGAATCAGCTATAAGTTCCTGCTGCATCAAAGTTCGATACAGCGTTGTCATACTGAAGAGTGGACTTGCGCCAGCTCCATACTCAGTTAATGCCAATTGGCCATCCTGCGTTGCACTTACAACCAGATATCCGAGCTCTTCCTGCTCACTCGTCTGAAGAATGACAATCCATCCATGAGAGCCAGGTCCTAGCGGATAACGAGTCCACTTGGCCTTCTTCCAGGCCTCGAAGCCTTTCTGCACAGACAAGGAATCGATCCAACGCTGAATCTGTTCGTCAATATCTTGAGCTGGCACGGCAATCAGATATTGAGGAGACGGGACTGGTGCGGTGACGGTAGCACTGGAGGCTTCTCCGTATACAGCCAGCGGCTTGCCTCTAGATTGAAGGGAGCTCAAGCCTGCATAAAGCGCTGTACCAAGTATAAGCGAAGTCACCGCGAGCCTTAGCTTGTTCATTGAATCACCTGCCTAGCAGCGGATTAAGTAGAAGGCTTTAGAGCGATAGCGGTGTACTACTAGCTTATGTCCACATTGTAACGGATATGACAGAAAAAGTTTGTTATAATGTGTCAGCCTCACCGATTTTTTTCACTTGTTTTTTTGAGAGGTTTTAGCAGGTTTCGTCAGATCATGAAAGCATTTCACTACGAAGATGGAAGATCCCGCAGTTTATGACGCAAACTTGGATTCTAGGCCTATACTGCCACTCCATCTCTTGCTTGCGACTCTCCCATTGTACTGCTACTTGCGGTTTTGCAGCTTCATCACTGCCCTCGTGTAGTTCACTGTAATACCCGTCCACTCTGGCAAGCTCGTCCACCATCCGCTCATGCGCCGCAGCTGCCCAGTTGTGGTCAGTCCGATCCAAAAGCTTCTCCAGATGCTGCTCAAGGATGCTTCGCCCCCGCATTATCGTAAGCTGCTGCTTGAGGATATGGCTGTTTTCGGGAAACTGAGGGGAGAGCGCAAGCTCCATAAGCTTCTCATGAAAATGAGTAATGAGCTCACCTGTAGTCAGGTTGACGCCAAGAGAATGCAGCTCATCGCGTTTCATATCACATAGAAACTCGACCTTGAAATTCACAGCAAGCCATGTCGTATAAGGCGGCGACAACAATGAATTACGCGTACCAGCCGCTGGCTCTTCAAACATTTGCACGAATTTGCCGCCAGACTTCACGACTTGGAACAACTGCTCCAATCGCTTGCTGCCATACGTTACTTCATCATTTGTAATCCGGCCAGGCCCCATTGCGGGAGGGACTGCAATGCCAAGATACCTGCCAAGGATCGTATCCTGGCGCACACCTCCTTGTTCAGAGCTGACGGTTGGGGCTCCTGCTGCTGCTGATCGGGCGGCAGTGGCAGCCTCGTCTTGACGCATCCTCTCCGGATCGAAGATGAATTTAAAGCTCATTGTCTCGGGGGGCGTTTCAGTGCGTTCAATGAAGCCCCAATAATACGGACGGTTCGTTAGGCTTTTATCCGCTTCAGGTGACAGCTTGACGGTCACATAGGCGGGATTTTTCTCAATGATATGACAGTTGGTCGTATTCAAGTATCGCATAACGAACTTCTGGATCTGCTTCGTATTCATAACCTCGAGCTCACCTCACTCGGAATCGTTTGTCCTACTGAATCCAGAATCGCAGCATGAATTCCAGATGTCTCAGGAGGATTGTTTGTGACCTCTTCTGCGATGTCGTTGAACTTCTGGCTCAGCTTATCAAGCTTCTTCTGTACATCATCGTCGGTCTGTGACTCGGCAATAATTTTGAACAAACTGCTTTCGATGGAGCTGCTCTTTTCAATTTGCTCCAATATGGCATCCAGACCGCCGATAACGAGCTCGAACATGTTGATTTTCTCATGCAGCAGCGACAAGATATGCTCTTCAATGGTCCCCTTTGTAGACAGGTTGAAGATGTTCACATTCTCTGTCTGGCCTAACCGATGGATACGTCCAATTCGCTGCTCAACACGCATCGGGTTCCAAGGCAAATCGAAATTAATGATGTTATGACAAAATTGAAGGTTAATTCCTTCGCCTCCCGCCTCGGTAGCAACCATAACCTGAGCGCGATTGCGGAACAGATCCATCATCCAGTCCTTTTTCCCACGATTCATCCCTCCACGGTAAGAGACGGCTAACACATTGTTTTCTTTGAGAAATTTCAACAAATATTCCTGAGAAGCTCTATATTCCGTAAATACGATAACCTTCTCCCCAACTTCGAGGCCGCGAATAATTTCCAAGGTTTTCTCGGCCTTTGTATTGGCTTTGATGCTCTTGATCAGCTCGACCAACTCCCAAATCCTCGCACGGATGGGAGATTCCTCTTCGGTTTTTTTGAACATATTCACAAGGGTGATGAACACTGCATCGCGGCTGCTGCACACTTCTCGCTGCAGTGTTACAAGGGATAACATACTGCTGAAATCGCCAGTTCCCTCAGCATCCTTGTAGCGAACCTTAACGAAATCGCAGACACCCTGATACAGAGCCATCTCCTCAGTAGAGAGAGTAAGCGGGATGTTCTTGACCACTCGTTTGGTGAAGTTCATATCACCATCCCCGCGCCGGTTGCGTATCATAATTTTGGATAGCTCAAACTGAAGCCTGTCTTCATTTTTTGGCACACGCTTATCAACGACATAGTTGGAGGAAAAATGGTTGGCTCCCCCTAATTGTCCCGGCTTCAGCAGTGTAATCATATTGTATAATTCGCTAAGGTCATTCTGAATCGGTGTTGCAGTCAGCAGCAAACAATATTTTTTGCGTAATTCGGTTACGAATTTATAGTTGCTCGTCTGTTTGTTCTTCAGCTTGTGTGCCTCATCGATGACCAGCATGTCATAGTCCAGATTAGTCACTATTCCACGGTGCGGCTCTCGCTTGGCGGTGTCCATCGATGCTACGACAACGTCGTATTGCTCCCACATATATTCTTTCTTCTGAGCGATTGCGGAAATACTGAACTTCTGGTTCAATTCTCTCACCCACTGCAGAACAAGAGAGGCGGGAACGAGGATAAGGATTTTGCGGACCAGGCCGCGGATCAAATATTCTTTCAGAATAAGACCGGCTTCGATTGTTTTGCCGAGACCGACTTCGTCAGCCAGGATAGCTCTGCCACGCATTTCGAAAAGCACTTTTTTGGCGGTGTCGATTTGGTGAGGGAGCGGTTTGATATGGGTAATATGGTTCAGGCACTGCAAATCTTCGAAGTTCTCAACTAGTCCGGACTGTTCGGCTTCATAGGCTAGCTGGTACTGAGTGAAATTGTCCCAAGGCCCATTCTTCAGGGCGCGCATCTCCAGTTCCTCGAACCAGGCCCGGTCAAAATGAATGTTAAGTCGGTCGTGAATCGGTCGAATATACTCGGATGTGTTGGTACTCAGCATCAAGATCCTCCTAGACAAACGTGATTTCGGGAAACTGTTAGCATAGTATTCACCAAAATAAGAGGAATCATAACTTTTCTCTTTCAACAGGGCGCAGGTTGTTGTAAAATGGTCTATGTGCTCGAAAACAAGGCTGTACATACTTGCGGAAATTGTGAAAATGACCCACATAACTGAATAGGAGCGGATGAAGGTACAAGGAGAGATTACCGGAGCTAATGAAGCGGTCGGTGACGCCGAAGGAGTAAACCAATTGGTGAATCTCTCAGGCAACAGGGACTTGTGCTGGACGCATCTCTGGAGAGCGCCATAACGCCTTGCAAGGCGGATAGAGGCCACCCAAGGGGTAACTTCATTAATCGTGAAAGTCATAGGCTTGACGATTCGAAGGGAACTCTCAGGTACAAGGACAGAGCAAAGAAATGTAGAACATTACATTTTTTTGCTGTGTCCTTTTTTTGCTGCAATGGATGCATCAGGAAGCGATGATTGGAGCTTCGCGAACGAGTGTGGGTGCAGGCTAAGCTTTAGGGAAAGACTAGCAAGATAGATTCGCGATCAAATCGATTGAGGTGATTTCATGGCAGGCTTGAAGCAAACCCCGTTGTATCCGCTCTACGCGAAATATGGCGGGAAGACCATCGATTTCGGCGGTTGGGATTTGCCGGTGCAGTTCACGGGCATTCAGAATGAGCATGATGCAGTGCGTCTTCGTGCCGGATTATTCGATGTTTCCCATATGGGCGAGTTTATTGTGACAGGAACAGGCGTTACAGCATTCCTGCAGCGTATGACTACGAATGATGTAACTAAGCTGGAAACGAATCAGGCGCAATACAGCTTGCTGTGTTACCCGGATGGCGGAGTTGTGGACGATTTGCTCATCTATAAGCTGGCTGAGGATCGGTACATGCTTGTTGTGAATGCTTCGAATATTGACAAGGATTTCGAATGGCTGGAAAGTCATCTCGATTCCTCGGAGGATGTTTCACTCGTTAATATTTCGGATCAGACCTCTCTGATCGCCCTGCAGGGTCCGGCCTCTCTTGCCATTATTGGGAAGCTGACAGATGCTCCGCTTGAAGAGCTTCGTTCGTATCGGTTTATTCCGGAGATTCAGGTTGCAGGCGTCGAGGCTCTTGTGTCGCGTACAGGGTACACCGGAGAAGACGGATTCGAATTGTATGTAGACGCTGAGGATGCTTCAACCGTGTGGGAGAAGCTGCTGGAAGCAGGTGCCGATGAAGGCATCGTCGCTGCCGGGCTTGGTGCAAGGGATACGCTGCGTTTCGAAGCAAGGCTTCCCTTGTACGGCCAAGAGCTGTCGGATACGATTACCCCGCTGGAGGCTGGAGTCGGTTTCTTCGTGAAGCTGGACAAGGGTGATTTTATCGGACGCGAAGCGCTTGTTGCCCTGAAGGAGCAAGGGTTGCCCCGCAAGCTTGTGGGTATTGAGATGATTGATCGAGGAATTCCGCGGTCCCACTATCCTGTGTTCTCGGCGGAGGGGCAGCAGATCGGTGAAGTTACAACAGGTACACAGTCGCCGACGCTTAAGCGGAATATAGGAATGGCGCTGCTGAACAAAGAGTATACAGCTCTTGATTCAGAAATATATGTAGAAATTCGCGGCAAACGATTGAAGGCGGTTGTTGTGAAAACTCCGTTTTACAAGAGAGTGCAAAATTAAAGCTTCAAGGTTCGGAATGAAATGTTAAAAAAGATTGAACCATGAAACCATGAAACCATGAAAGCATGAAACCATGAAACCATGAAAGCATGAAAGCATGAAAGCATGAAAGCATGAAAGCATGAAAGCATGAAAGCATGAAAGCATGAAAGCATGAAACCATGAAACCATGAAACCATGAAACCATGAAACCATGAAACCATGAAACCATG
>JARBUQ010000200.1 GCA_029239545.1 Paenibacillus sp. | reverse complement strand
TGTACAGTCCGTGCTTTTTATTGTTATCAAGAGAGGGCTATTGGTTGTGTATCAAAACAAATCTTATGTGCTATTGCTCGACTCCAAGGACAGTCCCATGTATCTTTTCATTACGGTAATCAAACAAGGATGTGATCATTGGCCATTGGCATACCTGTTGCTATGTTCCACCGATATCTACAGACGCTACGGAATATTTAAAAATCTGAAGATACGCTAACTTTCCCGCATACAAGGTTGAGCATTCGTTCTAACGATTTGTTACATTGAAGATGTAATGGAATTGATTAACGGAGGCGAAGGGATATGCAATCCAATATAAGTTTGTTATCATCAGAGGATACAGCGTTTTATAAGAAGAATGGATATCACTTGTATAAGAAGCAGGTTTTCTCTGAAGAAAAGTTGACTCGATTAACAGGGATTTTTGAGGAACAGCTGGCATTGAAGGGCACTAAACTGTCAGATGAGCTGGACACTCCACATTTTCGCGATGAAAGATTGCTTGAATTTTTACTTGCCGATGAAGTGCTTGATCTGGTGGAGCCTATTCTTGGGCCGAATATCGGGTTATGGTCCAGTCATTTCATATGCAAGGACCCGTTAGTAGGACGGGCGACGCCATGGCATGAGGATTCGGCTTATTGGAAGGGCCGCCTTAGCGGGTTTGACAAAATTGTAACGGTATGGTTGGCAATTGACCGCAGCAATCAAGAAAACGGTTGTATGCGGGTTATTCCGGGCACTCACGATAATGGATTCTCCGAGTATGAGGAAGTTGATGGGAAAAAGAATTTATTCCGTTCTCAGATCAAAAATATCGATGAATCTAAGGCTGTGTACTTCGAATTGGAGCGTGGGGAATGCTCTCTGCATGACAGCAGAATTATTCATGGTGCCAAGGTGAATACGAGTCAGTTCCGCAGATGCGGATATACGATGAGATATTTCTCCACTGAAGATCGGGTTATTGCAGATAAAAATAAAGATTTCAAGATATGGCTTGCCCGAGGGAAGGATGTAGCTGGAAGCAACTTTGTGAACGTGTGACCTGTAGAGGAGATGGTGGAGTGGAACGTGGAAGCTTGTCACAGCAGCCCAAGAGGCTTTTAAAAGAACAATATATGGAGGTAAGGCGATCCTTTAATATTTTTCAACAGCAGGTGTCTGGGTTGGTTCCACTTCACTGGCACGAATTTTATGAGATGTGTCTCATCACCGATGGTGGTGGGACACATGTTCTCAACGGAGCTTCCCACAGGTTACAAAGGGGGAGCTTATTCTTGTCGACTCCAGCCGACTTCCACGAGGTGTATCCGGACGAAGGCTCTGTATTACACATCTATAACGTCATTTTCTCGGATGAGATGCTTGTTGAGGAATTGCGAGAGCTCTTGCTCTACGGGAATGCAGCGAGAATGACTGAGCTCGGAGAGGATACTCTGGATTGGGTGGAACGGGAGTACCAATTAATTGAGCGGGAGACGCGGGAGAAAAAGACGGGCCAGCATTTAATAGTAAAAGGGGCCCTCGAACGCATTCTGATTGTGCTGCTACGTCAGCGGGAAGCGACTCCATATACCACTCAGCGGCTCGATGAAGGAACTGCAGGTCATACAGGTGTTGCCAAGGCTCTCGTGCTGATTCATCATCATTTTCGCGAACCGTTGAGCTTGTTGGACGCGGCTCGTGAAGCTCAGCTTGCGCCTGGTTATTTCAGCGAGTGCTTCCATCGAACGACAGGCTCAACCTTCCAGCACTACCTGCAGAACCTGCGTCTAGGTTTCGCAGCCTCTCTCCTGCATGCCTCGAAGCTCCCGATCACGGAAATTTGTCATGCTTCCGGATTTCGCACCTTGACCCATTTTGAACGGGTGTTCAAGGCCAAATACAGCAGAACCCCCCGCGAATACCAGCAGTCAGGGAGATGGAAGAACGAGGCGGCACCTCTACAGCTCTGACAGACTACAAGGAGCACGCCCCTCATCCTCCGCAGCTCATCGATACGTCAAAGACCGTTCGGTGATGAGCCTCTGGGCGGTCTTACTTCAATCCTGCACATCTTGCGTTTCCACATTCCTGATTGCGAGAGCTGCCATAAAAATCCCGACAGCTGTGATGCCTATAGCGGAAATTAAGATTTCACTCCAGCTCAGGTGTATTCCGCTGCTGAAGCCCATCGCAAGTATAAACGAGGATGTGATTGTAGCCGCTACTGATTTTCTGAGCATGCCGAAGTAGAACGGAATTAGACTAAGACCCGTACTGGCCAAAGCAATAAGCACTATGCTGACCGCTTCCTCAAGCAGGACACGATTGGTTAATGATTCAGGTATATAATTGTATTGGGCATCCATTAACAGGAAGAAGAGGTCTACAAAGCCGTTAGCGAGCACAAGCAATGAAAATGTGATGATGTACAATAAAGCTAACTTGGCGATAAACAGCTTCTTTCGATTAATGGGATAAGTAAACAGGACACCTGCTGTTTTGTTCCGGTACTCGTCAATAATCATTCTGGACATCAGAACGGAGGAGAACACAATGAACGTTCCTCTTGCATAACTGCTAATTGCGGAGAAAGCGGATTTATACGACGAAGTATCCTCATTAGGGATGCTGGTAACGCACCACAATGCGACAACGATAGCTGCTATTGCAGCATTCCTGAGATAAATACCCCATCTGAATTTATTCAGTTCCAACCTAATCAGCCTAAGCATGACCTCCAACTCCTTGTATCAGCTTAAGGAAATGTTCCTCTAAGGACAGGTTCTTCTTAATGAAAGAGACCAGCCCAACATCGTTATAGATCAGTTGTCTCGTAAGCTCCGCAGCACCCACTCTAAGCTCGTAAATCCGAATCGTATTGTCCTCGATGAATTTATAATTCGTAATACCAAGCTTGTCTTCCAATACAAAAGCGGCATGCTTCCCGTCCGTTGTTACCATTTCAATAAACTCGCTATGCTGTCCACGAATCCGGTCCATCGACACTTCTTCCAGTAAAACTCCGTGATTTATTACACCGATTGTATCGGCAATCTGCTCGACTTCCTGCAGGATGTGACTCGAAATAAGCAGTGTCATCCCATATTCCTTGCTGAGCATGCGGAACAATTCACGCAGCTCGATAATTCCTATGGGGTCCATTCCATTGGTGGGCTCATCAAGAATAAGCAGTTCCGGACGGGTAGAGATTGCTCTGGCAATGCCGAGCCGCTGCTTCATGCCCAACGAGAATGTTTTGATTGGTTTGTTGGTTAGCTTGGTCAAACCGACCAGCTCCAGTGCTTCGGCTATTGCAGTTGTATCATAATAACCCATGTAGTCCAGATGCAGCTTCATATTCGCTTGGGCAGACAGATGATCATAGAAAATAGGATATTCGATAATGCTTCCCATTCTTTTGAACGGCTCATAGGATTTAGGGGTTAATGCTTCTCCGAAGAGCTCAACATGACCACTAGATGGTTTGACCAGATTGGTGATCATGCGCATTACCGTAGTTTTCCCGGCACCATTGGGACCAAGAAAGCCGTAGATTTCCCCTTTGCGTACATGCATATTGACTTTGGAGACGGTCTCGATGCCTTTATAAGATTTGTTTAATTGATGGGTGCGAAGGATATAGCTCATAGGAAGAAACTCCTTTTAGTTGGAAACATCTCTTGTACGGAATATATACCAGGAGAGGAAGATGAAGCAAATATAGTGAATTGCAAGCACGGCCAAGGAAAAGGGAAGAGTCATACCGGTCTGAAAAGGTCGCTCATTGATATACATATTAAGATCTGTGTTGGCGAACAGCAGGTATTTGGCCCACTCGAACTTCTTCAGCATGAAAACAACCTGAGTCCCCGAGAACAGGAGAAATAAGGACAGCCCGATGGCCATAGAGCTGCTTCTGAACACAGCGGACACTAGAAAAGCGATCGTGGTGAGCATTACGAGACGAATTGTAGTTAAGCCGTAAGCTTGCAGAACGTGCAAGAACATGCTTTTCTCCACAACCTCACCGTTGCTATAGATTAACTGGGGATCTGAGATTCCATTAAAGCCGAACAGAATACCACCAGTCAACAAGGAGAATATAAATAATGCAAGCAGCAGCGTGAATGCAAAAGTGAGAACAGTCACATACTTGGAAAGTAATATCATGGAACGGCTAATAGGTCGAATGAGAAGTAATTTGATAGCCCCGGATGAAAATTCAGAAGCGACGATTCCTGCAGCAATAATTATCGTAACGAGTGTAACTAAGTCCACCATGCTGGGAATACCCTCTGACGTAATCTTCACAAAAGCCAATAAATTATCAATCGAATAATCGATGGGTGGAATATCATGGGTGATTCGATATTCATTAATCGCCAGCTGTCTATCCATTATAAGCTTATCTGCTTCTGAGGGGTTGCCCTCTGCAAGGATTTGTTTGATCTGTGTATTATGTTCTGTAACTTCTTTGCGCCATCCGTCGGGAGTGTCATGATCCATTAACAATTTGACACCTAGTCCTCCGCCTATTACGGCTAGAAGGACAAGCGCGATCATAACCCATGTGCTGATTTTTGTGTAGATTTTAATATGCTCATTGATGATCAGACGTCCGAACTGTCTCATATTACATTGCCCTCCGTTAATTCCAGATATTTGTCCTCCAGCGTTTTGGAAGCTGGCTGGACCTTGTACACCTGCACATTAAACTTGACCAGAGCAGCAACGATGCCTGGAATTTGTTCATTCGTGATGAGAATTCGAAGCTCATTAACGGCGTCGGCATTGCTTACCGCAACCTCAGGGAAATCCTGGGTCAAGCAGTGCCTGGCTGCAGACAGAGAGTCAACTTTCAGCAGCACATGAATCAACTCGTGTGAGCTGCCATTCTCATGAACGGCTTGTATCGCTCTCACGGTTCCTTTCTGAATAATCGCGAATCGATCACACATCAGCTCCATCTCTGCCAGCAGGTGACTCGATACCATGACCGTTAGTCCTTCCTCGTGAGCCAGCTTACGAAGATAATGTCTTAACTCGCGTATACCTGCCGGGTCCAACCCATTCGTTGGTTCATCCAAGATCAAGAAGGCTGGAGAATGAAGCAGCGCTTGCGCTAGCCCCAATCGCTGTCGCATGCCGAGAGAATAAGTACGGACCTTATCGTGAATCGCACCTTCCAAGCCTATAAGCTGGACCAGTTCTTGTATACGCGCCTCCGTAATGCCGCTGACCATTCTTGCATATTGCTGCAGATTTTGATATCCCGTTAAATGTTTATACATCTCCGGATTTTCCACAATAGCGCCTACATGAGCAATGGCCTTGCGATAGTTATGCCTGACACTAACCCCCTTATAGGTCACATCGCCATCTGTCATTGAGATCAGCCCAACCATCATTCGGATCGTGGTCGTTTTCCCTGCGCCATTAGGGCCGAGAAAACCGAATATTTCTCCTTGATAAATATCCAGACTGAGTCGATCTATAATCGTTTTCTTTCCAAGCTTTTTGGTCAAACTCTTAATTTGTACAACTGGTATTTGTTTCATAGGTTGAATTCTCCTCACGACTCGTGTTAATAATCTAATCGTACATCAAAACTTTTTCTTTCCTGTTTCGCAATTATTAAGAAAGTCTTTCGAATTGTGGGATTAGACTTTCGGATAGTTTGAAAAAAGGTATAATGGAGGAATGGAACGAGCACATAGAAATACATAAATCGGAGGGACAAAAAAGATGCTGCATACAGGACTATTGTCAGTCACGTTTCGAAAATTGAGTCCGCAAGAGGTTGTTTCATTAGTGGTGAAAGCAGGGCTTGAAGGAATTGAGTGGGGGGGCGATATCCATGTTCCGCCAGGAGATGTGCAAACTGCCAGACAGGTCAAACAGTTGACCGCTGAAGCAGGTCTGAAGGTAGCTTCCTACGGTTCTTACTATCGGTACGGCAGCGGCCATGCGTATAAGTTCGAGGATGTGCTGGAGTCAGCACTTGCATTAGGTGCGCCAACGATCCGGATTTGGGCAGGCAACAAAGGCTCGGATGCTGCGGATGAGACATGGTGGGAAGAGGTCATTCGGGATACGAGGGAGGCAGCAGAGCTTGCAGCTGAGGCAGGAGTGCGCATCGCATTCGAATTCCATGGCCAAACCTTGACGGATGGACTGGAGCCCGCTCTTAAGCTGTTGAATGGGATCAATCACCCGAATGTATTCATTTATTGGCAGCCCCTGCCGACACTCGACAGGGAAGGTTACTTGTCCGATATTGCAGCGCTCTCGCCTTGGTTGACCAATCTCCATGTGTACCATATAACACCTGGATTGCGGCTCCCACTGGCAGAGGGTGAAGCTGATTGGAGCAAGTTTATCGCGGCGCTGCCTCCAAGTGAAGAGCGTTATGCGATGCTTGAGTTTGTGAAGGATGATTCGCCAGAGCAATTTCTCGAGGATGCGGCAGTACTGAAGCGAATTGTGGATAAGGCTAATGCTCGTACCTAGACTTACCATTTTAGAATGATTGGTTTATAGATGCTGGAATGATATGCTATCTCAAGGGACGCTTGATTCAAGTAGTCTCTGGGATTTTATATTATTTCAGCTTTTTTGTGTTCCGCCACCACCAGTCCCGCTCTATACCCCGGATTTGTTTAGTAATTGTTCAGTGCCATTTATTATAATAAACATTAGTGTTAAAGTGAGTCTAAGTGCATAGCTTATAGGCATAAAGTAATAGGACTATATAACTAATTTCTGTGCTGGATGTATACACTATTCGATTCATTGAGCCGATAACGAGTGTAGAGGTGATATATCCATGAAAATCATTCTTCTTTCAGGTGGAGCTGGCAAGAGACTTTGGCCCTTATCTACCGAAATATTGCCGAAACAATTTCACAAAGTAATACGCGGGGAAGAGGGCTCCCTTATCTCGATGGTTCAGAAGACGTGGAAGATCCTTGCCGCCAAGTTCGGTGCTGATCAATTGTATGTCGCATCAGGGCAGCATACTCAAGCTATCCTCAGAGAACAGCTTGGTACGGAAGCCAATCTGATTCTTGAGCCTAGTCAAAGAGACACCTTCCCGGCCATCGCACTCGCTACCTCCTATCTTGCCTCTATTGGCATATCCACGGATGAAACAGTTGTTGTGCTTCCTGTTGATGCTTATGTCGATGCCCACTTTTATGCCAAACTTACCGATCTTGACCATTTGATTCAACGTGATATTGCGCGATTGGCGCTTGTTGGAATTCAACCAACATTCCCATCGGAGAAGTTCGGCTACATAGTACCCGGCGTTCTGCAAGATTATCGCCACCATAGTGTTACCAGCTTTCATGAGAAACCCAGCATGGAAGCAGCGGCTGAATTGATTAGTCAGGGGGCGCTGTGGAACGGAGGTGTATTCGCTTTTCGACTTGGTTACATGGAAAATTTTTTAACTAGAATGAACTATCCCTGGCTCTATAGCGAGCTATTAACGATGTATGCCACAATACCTCGAATCAGCTTCGACTATATGATTGTAGAGCCGGAGAAGCGGGTTGCGTGCATTAAGTATGAAGGGCGCTGGACCGACCTCGGAACATGGGCTGAAATGGTTAGGGTGCTGGGCACGGATGATGTATCAAATGTTATTAAAGATAGCAATTGTGAAGGTACTCATGTTATTAACTACCTGGACATACCTATCGTTATTGCGGGTATCAAGAATGCGGTGATTGCAGCGGGACCGGACGGCATCCTCATAACCGATATGAGTGTATCCCATATGATCAAACCATTAGT
>JARBUQ010000199.1 GCA_029239545.1 Paenibacillus sp. | reverse complement strand
GAGAACACCTCTCCTATTCTTGAAGCTGAAGCTCTTGCCCTCACGAACATGTTGAATACCATCGAAATCATCATTAATGCGAACAAAATCATAGTCATGTAATTAATAAAAGCAATAATATGGCCAATTTGAATGGAACCGTTACCTACACCGCGACCCCCGTACCAGATTACAACTACAATTCCGAAATTCACCGTAAGCATAATCGCAGGATTGAATACCGCCATCGCCCTCATCACAGTAATCGACCTGTTCTGATACTCCAGATTTGCTTTCTTGAATTTGCTTACCTCGTAGTAGAAACGATTGAACGCTTTGACTACTCTCACACCCGACAAATATTCCCGCATTACACTATTCACCCGATCCAGTGCTTTCTGCACCTTCATGAATCTGGGGTAGCCGATCTTCATATTCAAAGCAACAAGGGCAGCCACAAGAGGCACAACAACAGCGAGTACAAGCGACAACTGCGGATTGAGACGAACTGCCATAATCAAGCTGCCGATGCATAATAAAGGCGCTTTCACGAATACTCGCATCAGACCGTTCATGAAGTTCTGAACTTGTGTCACGTCATTCGTTAACCGGGTTACAAGGGATGCTCTCTCGAAGCGGTCAATGTTATCAAAAGAAAAGGTTTGGATTTTGCGAAAAAGATCACTTCTTAGCTCAGTGCCGAACTTCTGCGAAACGTGACTGGCAACAATATTCCGCGCCGAAGCCGACAGAGCCCCAAATGCTGTAATGAGCAGCATAAGCCCGCCCATTTTCCATACGTAATTCATGTTCTTGTCGGCAATTCCAACATCAATAATCATCGCCAGAATGGTAGGCTGCATCAGGTCGCAAATAGACTCGAGTGTAACGAAAAAAACAGCCAGGCTGAAAAACTTCCCGTGTCTGCGAGCATAAGTTCGTAAAAATCCCATCCTAATCCTCCTTGTTAAGGTTTTTTGCAGCGTGCGCCGGAAGCTGCACCCATTACGAAATCCATACTAAAAAATATACTCCTTAGTCGACTAATTGTCACTCATTATGAGTGAACAAAAATACAAGTTTGGCTAGCGTTTTCAAGAAGAGTGCTTGAGGTATTTCAGTTATATTCAATTCATAACCAGTTTCTAAATATCAAGGAGGAATGAACACACATGTCAGCCCTACAAACGATATCCAACTTTAAGCTAACTGAAGATCACATTGAGGAGTTTTATCGCGAAGGTTACTTCTATGCTCCGAATTTCATTACTCCTGAGACCGTAGCCGCTATCAATGCAGAGAATGAGAGCTTTTCCTCGAATCAAGACGGTTCAGCCTGGCAGTCGAATGCGTTCCAAAGCATCGAGAAGCATGGAGCGACATTCCCTCTGACACAACGCATGCTTACGGATCGAGTATTGGTGGAGACGTTCGAGCGTATACTCGGCGCTGAAGAAGTTCGTCTATGGATGGGCATGTACGCGGTTGTTCCACCTCGCGGGAACGGTCTTGAATGGCATCAGGATAATATGTACACCCATATTCTTGGCCATATGCTTAATGGTTTTATTGCCCTGGATCACATCAGCCAGGAGAACGCAGGGCTGTGGATTGCTCCGCGCTCCCATCGCCTGGGCCGTCAGCCGAACCTCAATGAAGCAGGTCAACACCGCAGAGCAGCGGACCCGGAGAATGGCATGCCTTGCCAACCCTTCGCCCCAGGCGATGCCGTTATCTTCCACCGGGAGACGCTTCATTCCAGTAAGCAGAACTACACGGACAAGGTCCGTCGCGCGTACGCCTTCCAGGTTGCCTCGGCTAACTGCCGTTATGCTGAGACAGGCAAGCTGCTCGTTGATCGCGAGCTGATTTCAAGAATGAAGGTTTAATGAAGAGTAAGCTTATTATTACACCCAAGCTAGTGCGGTTGGCTCTCTGCTGACCGGACTAGCTTGGGTGTTTGTTTATGGAAGGTATTAAGGTCAGCCGTTCCTTCCCTTAATCTCCGATGATCGGGCGTGAATGCATAGCCTGCCTGCGCTGCTCCCGCGGAGTAACTCCCCAGAAGCGTTTGAACTCCTTATTGAAATAGCTGAGTGAGTGAAACCCGCATTCAAAAGCGATATCCGTTACGGATTTCGCACTATGCATCAGCATGGACGAGGCCTGCTGCAAGCGAAGCTTGTTAATGAACACATTCGGAGTCACACCCGTAACACGGCGAAAAGAACGATAAAACCACGTTTTACCGAGCCCTGATAAAGCTATCATCTCTTCAACATCCACATCACCAGCAAAATGAGAAAGTAAATATTCGATTGAACGAATAATACCCTCATGTCCACTCTCCTCCTCGCCAGCTCCTCCTGACGTTGAGTACAGATGATAATGACGATAAATAGCGACGATAATATCGATCAGACATGTCCACTGCTTGGCCTGCCAGCCCGGTTCCCGGGCACGCTCCTCCTTCACCGCCGCTTCGGCAGATGCTCGCACCTGAGCTGCGCAAACAGAATCGCTGGGGATGAAGGGTGAATATAACTCAACCGCATAAAAGGGAGCGAGCAGCTTGTACCCTTCCGGTATCAATCGAATGACGGACGGAGAGAACAGCACCATGATCCATTCCACCGGCTTGCTCGAATCACGTGTCAGGTTGAAATGCGGCTCGAAGGGTCGATACAGGAAGACGTCGCCTGACTGCCCGTAATAATCGCGCTTCAGCGTCCGGAAGTTGGCTTCCTCATTCAGCACCACACTAATCTCCAGCGCATCGTGCATATGCACCTCATGGTCAGTTAGAGCGCCGAACTTCTGAACAATATACAGCTCATTCTGCAGGCGCAAATCCTGAAAGAACATCGACACTCACCTCAACCTATCGTTAAATTACATTTCTCTGCTTGTTCCTATTCATTAATATAGGAGAAAGCGAGCAACATCTCAACCTTTACTCTCAAATTTATAGGCTGACCTGTTAGGACGATGAAATAAGAAACCTTTGGAAAATGATAGCTATCGCTTTATAATGAGACCTATGGGCACATAAAAGCTCATCAAAGCAACGAGATGAGGGAATGTTGATGATACGGGTAACCGCGATAACCAAGCACAAAACGATCTTGCACAATCTGCAGCTTGAGAATCTGCAGTCTGCAGAAATCGACTGGTTCTGGGTCGATTTTGATTGTCCTACTGAGTACGAAGCCAGCTTCCTGGATTCATACTTTCATTTTCATCCACTCGCAATTGAGGATTGCCTGAATTTCCTGCAAAGACCCAAAATGGACCACTTCGAGGATCATCATTTCCTTGTGCTCCATTCTATTAATCCAGCAACTCTGGAAGCGGCGGAAGTCGATTTATTTCTGGGAAGAAATTTTATCGTAACTTATCACTCGGAGCCTCAACAAGCAATCACTGATTTTCACGAGAAGCTCTGTACGGATACCAAATCGCTGGACAAAGGTCCTATTTATGCCTCGTATGCGGTTATAGATAAGTTAGTTGATTATTATTTTCCGGTTGTGTATCAAACTGAGGACAGTCTGCTCGGTCTTGAGGGCGGCAGCTCCAAATTATCCTCCAAGCAAATTATGGACGAAGTATTCGATATCAGAGCGGATTTGCTTCAAATTAGAAAAACGATCTTTCCTATGCGTGATCTGTTATACCGAATGATTAATTCAGAGAAGATTGAGGGGATCAAAAAATTTCATGCCTATTTTCGGGATGTTCATGACCATCTGCTGAAGCTGAGCGAAATGATTGAATCCAGTCGAGAAATAACCTCTGACATTCGCGATAATTTTATATCTGTCAATTCATACAGAATGAACAACATTATGAAAACTTTGACCGTAATCACCACTATTTTCATGCCTCTTACTTTTATTGCCGGTATTTACGGGATGAATTTTTACTTTATGCCTGAGCTCAATTGGAAGTATGGTTACTTTATTACCCTTGCTGTAATGCTGTCGATTGGCATTGGCATGTTCTCCTGGTTTAAGTTTAAGGGCTGGTTTCGATAACTCCAGCTCGTTTAACGTTTGCTCAGCTTGTCCTTCACCCAGTTTTTCAGCACAATTGTACCTAACAGGAACCCGACTATAATCCCGCTGAACGCCACGAAAAGAGCAATCCACTCGAATAGCGTATACTCCACAAGGCTGCTCATTGTAATATCCTTTTTCAGATCCTCAATTACCAAATTCATTCCATAAATTCCGCCGACAACCGAATAGATGGTCAGGACTAGCAGCAGATTGCCATGCCTTTTAGACGAGAACTGATCCTGATATTTGAAAAGATCAGTCAGTGTCTGCTTTACATCGGCGTACAGCTCTTGATTTCCGAATATGCTTCTTACTTGATTGAACAGCTCTTTACCTTGGGATTGGGAAATAAGCTCTTTAAAATAATATCTGGAGGAGAACGCGGTGATGGAGCGAATCAGGTCCTCAATCGCATCTTTGTCCTTTTCGAGCTTTATGCGTGAGTAGCGGTTGGATAACTTAAGCAGGACAATTTTGTGAAACAGATGCAGCAGCAGTCCATAGTAATAAGAGCCATACATCTGATTGGCCAGCGACACGGACTCTCTGCTGTTATTCGTAATGCAATTAAAAGAATGCTCATTGACGATATGAAACGTATTTGGACTCCATCGACTATAACAATGCTGCTCACAATATTCCTCAATGTAGGTTGGATTGGTGGAGCTGATGAACGGCTGTCCGTTGAAGTTGACTCCGTCTAGCTGGGCAGCCAGGAATAGATCCTTCGTATCAATGACAACCTCCTCTTCGAATTGATATACGCTCTGCACATACATCCTCTCATCCACAAAAAATGGCAAAGTTTCAAAATAAGCACCCTCCACACCCGATTTGTCCAGGAAGGGAACGATAAATGGCGTCAATTTTTTAAAAATAAACTGCTCAGCCTCTTCAAACTCAATATCCTGATAACTAATAAATGTTGTATCATCCTGTGGATTCACGTCCTGAAGAACCCTGAATCGACTCGCAAACTCAAGAGCTAGTGAATACTTGATCCCGGGTGACAGGAGCTCTGTACGAATCGTAATTAGCCCCAGCTGAAAGGGACACATAAAAATATCCACAGACACTATTCGAAACGGAATGTTAAATAGAGGTGTTCTGAGCTCACACGAATAATTCAGAAGCTTGGAGAATCGCTGGAAACGTTCCTCATCCTCTTCATGGGGGAACAGGATATTAGCGGTGAAGGGCAAATAAAATCTTTCCATCTTCAGGTGGTTTACCGAATATTTCTCACCATAATAGGCGTGCTCCAGATCGAGCTTGTCTAACAGAAAAAATTCAAACCCATTCTGCTCAAATTCCTGCTTTAGCTCGGAATAACATTTTTCCTTTATCGAAAAAGGAAAAATGAACGTATGCAGCGCACTTGCCAGCCTCTTATCCTCTAATTCCATGTTCATCCGCCTTGCCTCCAATTAACATGATTATTATGAGATATAACCTTGCCGCTGATACAATGAAACAAACCGCCCAGCGTATCAACGCCGGACGGTTTGTGACTAATTCCTTTTTTATACAATCCCTTGAGCCATCATAGAATCGGCTACTTTCAAGAAACCAGCGATATTAGCGCCCACAACCAGGTTGCCCTCATGGCCATACTCAGCAGCTGCACGCACACTATTATGGTAAATATTAGTCATGATATCATGAAGCTTGGCATCGACTTCTTCGAATGTCCAGGACTGTCTCATGCTATTCTGTGACATCTCAAGCGCAGACACCGCCACACCGCCAGCATTGGCAGCTTTGGCTGGACCGAACAATACTTTATGCTCCAGGAACACTTCAATCGCTTCATAGGTCGAAGGCATATTAGCGCCTTCCACTACAGCCTTCACGCCATTAGCTACCAATGTTCGAGCCGATTCCTCATCGATCTCATTTTGTGTAGCACACGGAAGGACGATGTCACATGGAATATTCCAAATACCGTTACAGCCCTCGGTGTAGGTCGCATTCGGGTGAGTATTGACATACTCGCTTAATCTCGCACGATCTACTTCCTTAAGACGCTTCAGTGTGCTGAGATTAATGCCTTCCGGATCGTACACATATCCGTTGGAATCACTGCAAGCTACAACCTTGGCTCCCAGCTGGGCTGCTTTCTCAATCGCGTAGATGGATACGTTCCCTGAGCCGGATACAACAACCGTGCTGCCTTCCATGAACAATCCATTATACTTAAGCATTTCATTTAAGAAATACACCGCACCATAACCTGTTGCTTCTGTTCTCGTTAAGCTTCCGCCGTACAACAAGCCTTTGCCTGTTAATACCCCTGCTTCAAAGCCTCCGCGAATCCTTTTGTACTGACCGAACATAAAACCGATCTCACGCGCGCCTACCCCGATATCGCCCGCAGGAACGTCCTCGTCAGGGCCTATATACTTGCATAGCTCGGTCATAAAGCTTTGGGTGAAGCGCATCACTTCTCCGTCGGATTTGCCCTTAGGATCGAAGTCTGAGCCTCCCTTGCCTCCACCGATAGCTTGACCGGTCAAGGAGTTCTTGAACGTCTGCTCGAATCCAAGAAACTTGATAATGCTGGCATTAACAGTCGGGTGGAATCGAAGTCCGCCCTTGTAGGGTCCGATCGCACTATTGAATTGTACCCGGAAGCCGCGGTTCACGATCGTCTTGCCATGATCGTCTACCCATGGAACACGGAAGGAGATCACACGTTCCGGCTCTACCATACGCTCTAGTATGCCTGCTTCTCTGTACTTCGGATGTTTCTCGAATACGGGTACAAGCGAATCCAATATTTCTTTAACTGCCTGGTGAAACTCATACTCGCCCCGATTGCGGGCTCTTACTGTTTTATAAACCTCATCAACGTACTCTCTAGCTATGCTCATTCTGTAATTCCCTTCCCATTCCCTATTTATATGTCTCTTTATGATCTAAAGTATATTTTAAGACTTTTTTCGGCAATTATCAACAGAAGGAATCAAAACATTACGCCGCATTCTCGCCACACTGGTTTTTAATAATATTTACTGTTATTCCGAAAGGATTTGAGTACACCCGCGATGCGGTTCAAGGGAATGCTGAGCCCTTATGGGAAAAGATCACTAGTATGAGTCCAACTGCACTGACGATACAGGCAGTAATCATAATCTTGCTTATTATCAGCCTCATTTGGAAAATAAAAAAGAAATAGCTGGGGTGAAGAACCATGAAGGATGACCCATATTATGGCCAAGCTTCATGCGCGTTGCCGGTCAATCCGTGGCACTGCCGCTTTTCATGGAGACGTTCGCTTTCTTTTTCGAAGCTATCTTTTTGGGGATTTATCTGTACACTTGGGATCGATTCAAGAATCGGATGGCTCATTTCTGGCTGCTTGTCCCCAGCGATTGCTGCATGGTCTATTCTGAAGGGGCGTAACCACATCTACTACAAAAAAGCGCTGAAGCTGACGATGGTATCAGCCACCGTGTTTCTCATCTCCACTGCGCTGATAGGCGACTTGTCCGGCAAATATTTGGCCAAATACCAACCGGAGAAGCTTGCCGCCATGGAATGGCATTTCGAGACGACCCGAAGCGGAAATGTTGAATTTCTTTTCGCTAAGCTGTTCAAGAGCACTTATTCCTGGTCAGTCGTGCTGCTGGCCATTGTTAGCGTCTTGTACATCTCGGCCATGTTTCTGAGCTACTATGCAGATAAAACCGGAGACCGACCAGCGTTCGAGCTTGTAAGGAAATATGCGCTCGCCTGGAGCTTGCCGGCTCCGTTGTACC
>JARBUQ010000198.1 GCA_029239545.1 Paenibacillus sp. | reverse complement strand
AAGATTTCGAACAAAACTCACATCGCAAGCCTACGCCCGGAGCCTCCCTGCTTGCCTCCTCATCTACCTCCCACATCTACAACTTCATACAACTACCAATGACCTGGCCTTTGGCCGGGTTTTTCTATGTGACAAATTTAGCCCATCAATCGGATATAATCCGACATGTACAATGTGTGGAACGCATTTTATAATTGATAATAATTATCACTATCAATTATAGGCTGCTGGCTTAATATAGCTCTGCACGCTTGCGAGGTCATTTGCTTCGTACAATTATAAGGAGGAAGAAAACAGATGAAGGTTTTACGAATCATGCTTGTTGTAATAATCGCATTAGCAGTTACCGCATGCGGGACTGGCAATACTGGCGGGACAGGAACGGCCAACAATGGAGGGGACGCCAATAAAACCGGGGCCTCCAGTCCGAGCCCCACAGCTTCTGCAGCGGCAGCAACGGAGAAAACGATCAAACACGCCATGGGAAATGCCACATTAAAGAAAAAGCCTGAACGTGTCGTAGTTTTGTTCAATGGGATGGTTGATATCTCAGTTGCACTCGGTGTGAAGGTGGTAGGAGCCGTGGAATCATGGGATCAGAAGCCTTGGTACAACTTCCTTCGGGCCAGTATGGATGGTGTGAAAAACCTGGGCGATGAGGCGCAGCCTAATATTGAAGCCATTATCGGGCTTAAGCCGGATCTGATTATTGGAACGAAGACCAGGCATGAGAAGATCTATCCACAGCTGGAGAGTATAGCACCCACCATTATCACGGATGAGGTGTTTAACTGGAAGGAAAACTTGAAGATCGCTGCCAATGCCTTGTATAAGGAAGCGGAAGCTGACAAGATTCTAAGCGATTGGGATAAACGAGTAGCCGAGTTTAAGTCGAAGGTCGGAAGCAGTCTGGCGACCACGGAGGTATCCATTATTCGTTTCGAGAAAGACGGCAGCGCGCGGGTTTATGTAACAGGCTTCGCAGGGACAGTCTTCGATGAGCTTGGGCTGGCAAGACCCAAAGCCCAGATGGTTGATGGGAAAACAGTTATCAATGTTACCTCCAAGGAACAGATGGCGCTCTTGGATGGGGACTACATATTCGATATTACTCAAATCAGTGATGCGGACGGTTCAGCAGAAAAAGCTCAGGCCCAAACGGATTGGCAGGCCTCACCGCTTTGGAAAAACCTCAAGGGTGTGAAGAACGGCAAATACTTCAAGGTCGATGTAGTAACCTGGAATTTGAGCGCCGGAGCACTGGCAGCTAAGGCCTTGCTGGATGATCTGTACAAATATTTCAACATTAAATAACAGAATAAGCGCGTCTTAGTATAGGACAGTAACGATGAATGAGCAGCCTGCTCATTCATTTGCGCATCGTAGGGGGATGCAGAGGGAATATGAACGTGAACAGCAAGAAGAGGAATAGAAGCAAGTGGAAGTGGATTGGGCTTGCTGCAGGCGTTGCGGTTCTGCTCTTATGTGTGGCTTCGAGTATTTTGTTCGGTGCTGTGAACTATAGCTGGGGATTAGCTTGGTCGGCTGCGTTTCACTACGACGACAGTGTGAACGAGCAGATTATTATCCGCACTACTCGTATGCCGCGTGCTTTCATTGCGGCTGCGATCGGGGCGAGTCTGGCGATTGCGGGGGCGCTGATGCAAACGTTGACCCGCAATCCGCTCTCTTCTCCGAGTGTGCTTGGTGTGAACACAGGTGCAACGATGTTCGTTGTTGTGGGTGCCGTTGCGCTGAAGATATCGTCGATGCATACGCTGATGTGGCTTGCTTTTCTGGGTGCCGCGGTTGGTGCGTTAATCGTGTACATGCTTGGCTCGATAGGCAGAGACGGCTTGACTCCGCTTAAGATCATTTTGGCTGGAGCCGCAATGACAGCTCTATTCTCTTCCATTACACAAGGAATACTAGTTCTGAACAAGCAGGGCTTAAGCTCGGTGTTATTCTGGCTTACTGGTACGATTGCTGGACGTTCGCCGGATATGCTGATGACGGTGCTTCCTTTTATGGGAATCGCCTGGGCAGCGGCCTGGATCATATCCCGGGATATGAATCTGCTTATGATGGGGGAGGATACGGCTAAAGGTCTTGGTCAGCGAACGTTGAAGGTAAAGCTGTTAGCTGGCCTGATCATAGTAGTTCTTGCCGGCAGCTCGGTATCGGTAGCAGGTCCCATTGCTTTTATAGGCATCGTCGTTCCACATATATCGCGATTCTTCACGGGCATTGATCACCGCTGGGTCATTCCTTATTGTGCTGTGTTCGGTGCAATTCTGTTAATAACGGCCGATCTGGCGGCGAGGTTCATTATGATCCCGGAAGAGCTGCCGGTCGGTGTGATGACTGCTATTATCGGCGCCCCCTTCTTCATGTACATCGCGAGAAAGGGGCTGGTCAAATCATGAAGCATTATGTTCCTGTTCGCTCGAAGAGCGGCCTTGTATCTTTCCTTATTCACCGGAAGACCACGTTCCTTTCCCTGAGCCTGCTCCTTGTTCTCGTGGCAGCCGCCATTATCAGCACAGGTCTTGGGGAAATGCGCATATCGCCGCTAAATGTAGTTCGCAGTATGTTTGGCAGTGGCCCCGATGAGTATGCGATGGTAATTAACAAACTGCGTCTTCCGCGGATCGTTATCGGCATATTAGTTGGTGCATCTTTGGCTGCGGCAGGAGCGATCCTGCAAGGCATTATCCGCAATCCCATGGCATCGCCGGATATTATTGGGGTTACAGGCGGGGCTTCAGTAGCCGCGGTGACATTCCTCACTTATTCGGCGGGGGCTGTCAGCATCCGCTTTCTGCCGGCTTTTGCGATGCTTGGTGCTGCCGTTGTCTCGATTGTGTTGTATGGGCTTGCCTGGAAAAGAGGAGTAACCCCCATCCGCCTTATTCTGGTCGGCATCGGAATGTCCTCTTTGATGTCGGCCGCTACGACGATGATGATTGTGTTCAGCCCGAGGAATGATGCGGGTCAAGCATATTTGTGGCTGACGGGCTCGGTGTATGCGGCGAATTGGGAGAATGTGATGACCATCCTGCCGTGGACCGTCATTCTCATTCCAGCGGCTTTCCTGCTGGCCCGCCATATCAATATTGGGCAGCTGGGGGATGACATAGCAGCAGGAGCCGGCAGTCCGGTCGAGCTGAATCGGCTGCTTTTGCTGTTAATCAGCGTAGCCTTGGCTGCAGCTGCGGTATCCGTAGCGGGAGCAATCGGCTTCATCGGGTTAATCGCGCCTCATATGGCCCGCAAGCTGATTGGTTCCAATGCGGGCAGTGTGCTGCCCGTGTCCGCTCTGATCGGGGCCATCATTATTACGGTGGCTGATCTGGTGGGGAGGACGTTCTTCCTCCCGCTGGATGTGCCGGTCGGAGTATTCACTTCAGCCGTTGGAGCTCCCTTCTTTATTTATTTGTTATACACAAGACGCAATTCCAGATAACGAAAGGAGCAGGCACTCCATGCATTCGCTTGAAACTAAACAATTGAGCTTGTCCTACGGAAGCAGCACGATCATTGATCAATTGAGCTTCTCTGTTCCAAAAGAGCAGATCACAGTATTCATAGGATCAAATGGGTGCGGGAAGTCGACATTGCTGCGTTCAATGGCTCGGCTGCTGAAGCCGTCAAAAGGCGAAGTAATCCTTGACGGCAAACAGATCAGCGAGCTGTCGACCAAGGAGGTGGCCCGGAGGTTAGCCATCCTGCCTCAAGGTCCGATCGCCCCGGAAGGACTGACCGTCTTCCAATTGGTCAAGCAAGGCCGCTATCCGTATCAAAATTGGCTGAAGCAATGGTCGGAAGAGGATGAGCGGATGGTGATGCAGGCTATGCTCGCAACTAATACAATCGAGCTGATGGATCAGTCGGTCGACTCCCTGTCGGGTGGACAGAGACAGCGTGCATGGATTGCCATGACATTGGCGCAGGGCACACAAACCTTACTGCTGGATGAGCCGACCACTTATCTCGATATGGCTCACCAAATAGACATTCTCGATTTGTTGTTCGAGCAGAACGAGAAGGTCAAGACGACGGTTGTAATGGTGCTGCATGATCTTAACCTGGCTTGCCGTTATGCTCACCACATTGTCGCCATCAAGGATCGGACCATCTATGCTCAAGGCAAACCGGAGGAAGTCATTCATTCTCAGCTGGTGAAGGATGTATTCGGAATGGAGTGCAAAGTAATCCCTGATCCGTTCTTCGGCACGCCTATGTGTATTCCCAAAGGCAAAGGACGTCATATTACAGAACAGCATCCTGAATCGCAACCTATCAACCATAGTTACAAGGAGGAGAGTCACGTTCATGCACTCGTTAGAAACTAAATTCCAAGGTTCGATTGCCGACCTGATCCGCGAGAGAAGAAGCGTTCGTCTGTTTAAGACCGACCCCGTATCCACCGAGCTTGTGCTTGAACTGCTTAATGTCAGTGTATGGGCCCCGAATCACGGGAATCGTCAGCCCTGGAGATTCATTCTGTATAGGGGGGAAGGACGGACTGCTTTTGCCCATGCGATGGTTCAGACATATTCTGCGGAGGATAGAGCGAAGTATGGTGCTAAGAAGCTCGAATACTATCAGTCGGTCCCTCTGCATCTGCTAATAATCCTGAAGGAAGATCCGCGCCAAAAAGTATGGGATGAGGATTACGCCGCAGTGTGCTGTTTGATTCAGAATTTTCAACTGCTGGCGTGGGAGCAAGGATTAGGAGTAGTGTGGAAAACGAATAACTATGGCTATGATCCCAAATTCCGGGAGTCTGCTGGAGTAATGCCTGGGGAAAAAATTGCCGGAGTGCTTCATATCGGCTATCCGGAAGTCATTCCATCGGAGAGACCACGGACGGCTGCAGAAGATTTGCTTACAATTATTGAATAACGCTGGAGTCAAAGCCGGATTTCCCCTTCCCATAACTGGAGTAAACCTCTATACTGGTATTGTTGATAATGATTATCAATGGTTGCGGTGTTAGATGTGAGCAGCAGATGCTTTGTATAGGAAGGTGAAGAAGGTTATGTCATCGTTTGTTCAAGCCCAGTACCCCTTGGTATTCCTCTCCTCCATCCATAAGCGACGATATCGTCAGCCCAATAATTTGCAAACGTTTATCGTTCCAGGTGATATGATCCTTGTAATAACTGCTGGCAACGGAATCATTCGAATCGGTAAGGAAGTATTCACCTTGCAGTTGAATCATTCTTTCTACCTCAGAGAGTCATCGGAAATAGAGGTGATACTGGAATCAAGCTACGTGGACTATTATATTATGGTACTGAACCGTGTAACGGCTGCCAAACGGAACGGCAAATGGGCCTATTCGGTTACCCATTCGGACAAGTCTGAGCTGCTTCCGCCGGGTAAGCTGCCTCTTACCAATATCAAACAAGCCGTAGAACGCGTGAAGCAGCTGTATGTCGACAGCCGGAACCATGCGAAGCATGCTGCCGGACTGCAGCTTCAATTCCAAAGCCTGCTTCAATTCATCCTGCAGGATATACCGGAGCAAGGCATAGTGGAGACGGCCAGCAAAGGGATCGATCAGAGCATCGGTTATATGTACAAGCATTATCACGAGAAAATAAAGCTGGATGTACTGGCCGACATAGCGGGACTTACCGAAACCTCCTATTCTAGAAGCTTCAAGAAAGCAAAGGGGGTTTCTCCTGTTGAATACTTGAACCAGATCCGTATCGACAGCTCCAAGCAGCTGCTCCAACAGCAGGATTGTTCTGTCAAGGAGGTTGCGGATTCTGTAGGCTTTGGGAACGAGTTTTATTTCAGCAAAATGTTCAAGCGCTCCATCGGGATGTCGCCCAGCTTCTATATGAGAAGGCAGCAGTTAAAGATAGGGGCTGCGAGCTGCTTTCACTATCACAATAATTTGCGCAGCTTAGGCGTGAAGGAGTATGCAGCCATCAATTGTCACCGCAATTTGCCGTATTATACGGATGAATACAACCGCATGCTGTCCAATCAGTTGAACGAGCTGCGCAATGCACGGCCGGACATTATTTTGGCTGATTATCGCCACACTCTTCTTTATGAGCAACTCAAGCAGATTGCCCCAACAATCCTTCTCGATTACACGATGGATTGGCGGAAGAATCATATGAGAATAGCGGAGCTGGTTGGCCGGGAGAAGGAAGCTCAGCAGCATTTCAGCCAATTGGAACAGAAGGTGAATTATGCCCGCAAAATGCTCGCCCTTAAGTTAGGGGATGAAACATTATCCGTCATCCGCCTTTATGATCATCAGCTTCGTGTGCAGGGACTTACCGATCACCCGCTTAATGATCTGTTATTCTCGGAGCTTGGCCTGAAGCCGAGCAGCATTGTACCGCTGCATGAAAGGTTAAAGGACTTTGCCATCGATAAAATGCCGCCTTTTGAGACCGACCATATTTTTCTGCACAAGCATCTTCAATTAGCGGGGCCTGAAGAGTCTTTCTCGAGGCTGCAGCAGAGCCAATCCTGGCAAGGGATGAAAGCGATCCGGAACAATCGGTTCTATTTGATCTCGAATTGGATCGGTCTAAGCTGGTCGCCGGAAGGTCAGAATCAGATTATTGATGAGCTCTTGGAGCGGACAAAAAGCTTATAAACAATTAATCCTTAGAAATGTCGGGTGGTGAAAGGTACAATTAGGCATGCGAAAAGTAAGTGAAGGAGGCATACATTGACTATCGAAGCAGTGACATTGAGTTGGGATGATGTAAACTTTAAGCTGAAGGAGGACCATGCCTTTGATTGGCTTCGTAAGCTGGGTCGGACTTTCGCTGTATTCGATCAGCAGGATTCGGGCAATATTTCCTTTGGAGTGGAGCGGGATGGTGAGAAGCTGTTCGTAAAATATGCTGGTGCCCGGACACTGCGTTATGAGGGGGAGCCTGAGGCCTCTATAGAGCGGTTGAAGCTCGCCATGCCTCTGTATGAGAGCTTGAGACATCCAAATCTGGTGAATTTGGTGGAACATTATGAGGTCGGAGCTGGGTATGTCGGCGTCTTTGAATGGTTCGAAGGGGAGACCCTGCATCCGTTTACTGCTTTTCCGCCGCCAGCCAAATATACTCATCCGGATTCTCCGTTTTATCGGTTCAGGCAATTATCGTTGGAGCTTAGATTGGCCGCATTGGATTCAATCTTCACCTTTCACAGATTTGTAGAGGCGAGGAACTATGTAGCGGTTGATTTTTACGACGGCAGCATTTTGTATGATTTCAAAACGAACGCTACGAGAATTTGTGATATCGACTGTTATGAGCAGAAGCCTTTCTTTAATCATATGGGCCGTCTGTGGGGGTCCTCCAGATTCATGTCTCCTGAAGAATTCGTGCTTGGTGCCGCTATAGACGGGAGGACGAATGTGTTCAACATGGGGGCGATGGCCTTTTGTCTTGTGGGCGGTGAACGTGACCGGGATTACTCAAGCTGGGAAGCGGGCAGGGACAAGTATGAGGTAGCCCTGCGTGCGGTGGAGCTGGTTCGGGATCTGAGGTATGCATCGGTTGCAGAGTTTTGCGAGGCTTGGGGTTTGGGGTGAGCAATGCTCCGAATGCTGCTTCATTGCTACTCGATTGCTGTCCCCACGCGAGTATTACATTTCTTAATTTGAGACAGTCGAGCAATAAGGGAGCAGCCGGAAGTCTTGGTGTGCTCTCTTTTTTGTGAACTTAATTATCCAAAAGTATAAATTTCGGTTTTCGCGGTGATAGGTTGCTTGTAGGAAGTGGCGGAGGGTCAAGTTAAAAGATAGGCTGGATAGCGTGAGAATTTAG